>RKSA01000199.1 GCA_007571115.1 Gammaproteobacteria bacterium | reverse complement strand
GGTTTGTGGCGGGTGGCTGTCATCTTGGGAGCGAGCTCATGTTCAGTGCGATCGGTGTGCGCCTTGGCGCGATGATGTTTCTGCAGTTCTTCATCTGGGGCGCGTGGTACGTGACCATCGGCAACTACATGGCGGTCGAGGGCATGGCCGACCTCACGCATTGGCCGTATACAGTCAATCCCATTGCCGCGATCATCGCGCCGTTTTTTCTCGGGCTGGTGGCGGACCGCTTTTTCGCCACCGAAAAGGTGCTCGGCACCTTGCACATCATCGGTGGCCTGGTCATGCTTGCCGTTCCCCAGGCGACGGGCTCGCCGCTGCTGTTCATTCTGTTGCTGCTGCTGTACAACCTTTGCTACATGCCGACCCTGGGCCTGGTCAACTCGCTGGCGTTTCACCATATCGACAGCCAGGAGAGGCAGTTCCCACTCATTCGCGTGTTCGGCACGATCGGCTGGATCGTCGCCGGGCTGTTCATCGGCTTCGTGCTCGGCGGGTTCACGGGGGACGAATTGCCCGACCGCACGGCGCTGCCGCTATACACCGCAGCGATCGCGAGCCTGCTCCTCGGTGGCTACAGCTTCTCGCTGCCCCATACGCCTCCTCCGGCCGCCGGAGCAACGGTCTCGCTGGCGGGCATCGTCGGCGCCGATGCGTTGCGGCAGTTGGGCAGCCGGTCCTTCTATGTCTTCATCGCGTGTTCCCTGCTGATCTGCATCCCGCTCGCGGCGTACTACAACTTCGCGCCGATCTACGTCGCCAATGCCGTGTATGACCAGGGCGCGAGCAATGCCGTCGTCGGTGCGCTGCCCAATCCGTCTTCGCTGCTGTCGCTCGGGCAGATGTCCGAAGCCGCCTTCATGTTGCTGATGCCGCTGATGTTTGCGCGCTATGGCGTGAAGTGGATGCTCGCCATCGGCATGGCGGCCTGGGTGCTGCGCTACGTGCTGTTCGCCCTGGGAGCGCCGGATGCGATCTTCTGGGCCGTCGCCATCGGCATCTTGCTGCACGGGCTTTGCTACGACTTCTTTTTCGTCACCGGGCAGATCTATGTCGACAAGAAATCGACTCCCGCCGTGCGCGGCCAGGCCCAGGGCTTTCTCGTGCTGGTGACTTACGGACTCGGCATGTTCATCGGCGCCCAGGTCGCCGGGGCGCTGTTCAACGCCTTCCTCGGTGACGCCAGCGCACTGAGCCTGGCGCAATGGCGCGATTTCTGGCTCGTCCCTGCGGGCTTCGCCCTCGTCGTGTTGCTGCTGTTCGTGTTCAGCTTCAACGAGCGGGCAGATTAGGCAGGCTCCGAATGCGCCGCCGCAAAATGTCCCGTGCAAGCAGTCAATGAAGGAGTCAATGCAGACGATTCAGGCCGAACGGTCTTTTGATACACTGACGGCAAGCCATACCTTGCAGGAGTCTGGGATGTCCGTGAAGCAAGCTGATGCTGCGGTAGGCGTGGTTGCCGACGCGGTTGGTGGTCTTGTCACCAAGAAAGACCTCGACCTGTGCATCGAGAACTTGAAGACGGACATGGATGCAAAACTGTCCCGAAGCGAACTGCGTCTTGTCTTTTCGCAGCTCGTGATCGCGAGTCTGCTCTTCTCCGTGCTGATGTATTTCCAGTGATCCATCCACAAGGCGCTGTTCGCGTCCAATCGCTTGCCATGCCTGAGCAGCGCAAAGCGGGCAAGCACCCTGCACCCCCAACGGTCGGGGAGGTAGTCATCGATCAGTGCTGGCCAGCCACGCAGGCACTCCAGGTGCATTTCTATGGCGCTCAGTGGCAGTTGTGCCGGATCCAGGGCAAATGCCGCTGGATGCTCCAGATACGAGGCATCGTAGCGGAAGGCGAACTGCGCAAGCCTGCCTTCGGTTTCCAGCAGCGCGCATTCGCCGGCCTTGCGGATGCCGAGAGGCGGCAAGTTCAGATGCACATCGAAGCGCGCGGAGTCAGTCATCGAACAAGCTTCGCGGCATTTGCAGCAATCCCTCGAACTGCTGTTCCATGCCGAGCAGTTTCGCCGCCTGGTAGTACTTTTCCGTGGCGACCGAAAGGTCACCCTGTTCCATTTTCTGCAAGGTGGCGCGGCTTACGCCGATGCGGATCGCGAAGGTCGCCAGATTGTCCGCCGGGAAGCGGCGCTTGCGGGAATCTTTCAGATTGCTGCCGAGTTGCGAAAGCTTCATCTTGGCTGCATTTACCAGGATTCTGGTAGATAGTGCTGGTTTCAGGGCAAAAAGGCAAATATTCTGGTAAATCGAATGGCTTGCCGGTGGTGACGGCCGGGTCTCGCTGGCCCAGGCCGATGAGCGTCAGCGTGGCATCGGCTGTGGCGTGGCGCTGTCAGTCTGCTGTTGCCGGCAAGTCGGTCACGGCGCCTTGGGAAGCCGAAGCGACTGCTGCTGCGTATTTGGCGAGCACGCCGCGAACGTAGCGTGGCGGCGGAGGCTGCCAGCGTTCGAGCCGTGCCTCGATTTCTGCCGCGTCGAGGTCGAGATTGACCGTGCGCGCTTGCGCGTCGATGGTGATTGGGTCGCCGTCGCGGACGATGGCGAGCGCTCCTCCAGCGACGGCCTCCGGAGTGATGTGTCCGACGACGAAACCATGGGAGCCTCCGGAAAAGCGGCCATCGGTAATCAGCGCCACGTCGGCGCCGAGGCCCTTGCCCATGATCGCCGAAGTCGGAGAAAGCATTTCGCGCATTCCGGGTGCTCCCCGCGGGCCTTCATAGCGAATCACCACGACGTCGCCGGCGATGATCTCGCCAGCGAGGATTCCGGCAAGAGCGGCTTCCTCCGAATCGTAGACCCGGGCACGGCCGCTGAACCGGTCTCCTTCCTTGCCGGTGAGTTTCGCCACTGCACCGTCCGGTGCCAGATTGCCCCGCAGGATCACCAGGTGCGAATCGGCCTTGATCGGCCTGTCGAGCGCGCGGACGATCCGCTGCCCCTCGGGGTAGTCCGGAGTTTCCGCGAGGTTCTCGGCGAGCGTCCGCCCGGTGACGGTGAGGCACGAGCCGTCGAGCATGTTCGCATCGAGCATGCGTTTCATCAAGGGGCGGATTCCGCCGATGGCGATCAGTTCCGACATCAGGTATTCGCCGCTCGGGCGCAGGTCGGCGAGCACTGGCGAGTCGGCGCCGATGTCGCTGAAATCGTCGAGCCCGAGCTCGACACCGACGCTATGGGCCATGGCGAGCAGGTGCAATACCGCATTGGTCGAGCCACCGAGCGCGATCACGACCTTGATGGCGTTCTCGAAAGCTGGCCGGGTCATGATGTCGGAGGGCTTGATGTCGCGTTCGATGAGCTGCATGAGCGCTGCTGCGGCGCGTTCGCAATCGCGCAGTTTGGAGGGGGAGACCGCATCCTGGGCCGAGCTGTCGGGAAGGCTCATGCCAAGCGCCTCGATCGCTGAAGCCATCGTGTTGGCGGTGTACATGCCGCCGCAGGAGCCTGGTCCGGGGATCGCGGTGTCCTCGATCCGCTTCAGTTCGAGCTCGCTGATCGTTCCTGCGGCACGTTTGCCGACGGCTTCGAACACCGAAACAATGTCGGTGCGGTCGGGGCCGGGCTGGATCGTGCCGCCATAGACAAAGATCGAGGGCCGGTCGAGCCGCGCCATTCCCATGACGAGCCCCGGCATGTTCTTGTCGCAGCCGCCGATGCCGATGATACCATCGTGCCCCATGCAGCCCGAGACCGTCTCCAGGCTATCGGCGATCACCTCCCTCGAGACGAGCGAATACTTCATTCCTTCGGTTCCCATGGAGATGCCGTCGGAAACGGTGATGACGCTATAGATCACGCCTTTTCCGCCAGCTTCGTCGGCGGCCCGGTTCGCGACCCGCGCCAGCTCGTCGATGTGCATGTTGCAAGGCGTGATCATGCTCCAGGTCGAGGCGATGCCGATTTGCGGCCGGGCAAAATCTGCATCGGTGAAGCCGGTGGCGCGCAGCATCGCGCGGCCCGGCGCCTGCTCGACGCCGTCGGTGACGATGCTCGAATGCCTGCGCAAGTTCCGTTCTGCCATGGGAATCCTCCAAATCGCGGGGCAAGCCGCAAACCAGGTGGCTGCTCTGCCACGTTCTGGGCGGCACTATACACTAGCGAGGGACTGTGGCTAAACCGGATCCGCAGGATGTATTTGCAGGCGATTCGTTGTATGCTGGCGATTCGTCCCTCCTGACGGTCGCGGATTTTGACCTCGGGAGGCTTTGGTCCACGACACGAGCAAGGTCACGCAAGACGGTCACGCAAGACAGTCGCCCAAGACAATCGCGAGGTAATTTCCCATGAGCAAAAGCATTCGAAGGACAATCCAGGTGGCCACGCTCGCGCTGCTGGCCATGAACTTGCCGGTCAAGCCGGCGATGGCGCAGACGGCAACGTCGAGCCTCAACGGCATCTGGCTGAACAGCGCCACCTTCGCCGAAGGAGGGCTCGATTTCCTGACCATCATCCATCTGCCCGA
>RKSA01000040.1 GCA_007571115.1 Gammaproteobacteria bacterium | reverse complement strand
GATCGGCAGCGTCGCGGCGAGCAGCGGTGACAGGCCGGCGAGCAGGCTCAGGGGCTCCATGATTCGTTGCGCGATGGCGAAAGTCAGGCCAATCAGCAGCGCGATGACCACGCGATAGCCCATCGTCGCCTCGCGCAAGGGGCCGAAGACGAACAATGCCGCGACCAGCACCAGCGCCAGTGTCGCTAGCGGCTGCAACAGCTTGCGCCAGAAGGTGAGCGAATGCGCGGCGCTGTCGAGCCCTTCCGCAGCGAGGAAGCCGGCCATTCGCCAAAGCCCCGAAATCGATTGCCGGCCAGGGTCGACGAGCAGTACCGCGAGCAGTTCCGGGGTCAGCTCGGCCTGCCAATGCTGCTCCGGGTGGTTCGCCACGCTGATTCGGCCTTCCTCGAACACGCTTTCGCGAACCTGCCGCAGCCGCCAGAATGGCTGTTCCGCGTCGGCAACGTATTCGGCGCCTGCCGCGAAACTCGCCGCAAGCAGCCGCCTGCCAGCGTCGGTGCGATAGCGTGACAGCCCCACCAGCGCAGCGCCATCGGCGCTGATCGAATTGACGTGGATGAACTCGTCGCCGATTTTCTGCCAGACCCCCTGAGCGAAATCGGCGCCGCCGCGCAAGGCGGCGCGTTCGTCATGGGCGCGCTGCTCGAGGGGCGGCGCGACGTATTCGCCGAGCAGCAGGCCGAGCAGCATCAGCACTAGCACCGGCTTCAGCACGGCAACGATGATTCGGCCGACCGAGACCCCAGCACTTTGCATGACCACGAGAGCATTGCTCGAAGCGAGTGCGCCAAGCCCGATCAGGGCGCCGCCGAGCGCCGCGAAAGGCAGCAGCTCGCAAATGCTCGCCGGGATCGTGCGCAGGACGAAAAGAGCGGCATCGCGCGCGGCATAGCCTTCATTGATATCCTGCATTTGCTCGAGCAGGGAGAACGTCAGGTCGAGGGACACGACGACAACGAGGGCGATCGCCGTGGCGAGCACCATGGCGTTGCGAACCATGCGATCGAGGCGTTTCATGGACGGAGCAGCCCGGTCTCCCGGCCTTGCCGCATCGCGAGCGCACCGGGAGCGAGGAACAGCGCGTGTACCAGCCAGAACGCCAGTGGAGAGGCGCCGTTTGCCACCGCGTCGCGGCAGAACTCGAGCAAGGCGAAGTAGATCACGTACACCAATGCCGCCGGCACGAGTCTCGTGTGGCGGCCCTGGCGCGGCCGCACTTCGCTCAGGGGAACGGCGAGCATGGCAAGCGTGGCGGGTAGCAGCAGCAGCGACAGCCGCCATTGCAGCTCGCTGCGATGTGCCGGATCCGCAGAGCCGATCAGTTCGCGGGTGGGAAGCGCCGCCTGCTCGAGTGCCTGATCGAAGCGGGCAGGCGCTGGCAGAACGATCGATTGCGAGTCAAAAGTGCCAATGCGGAAGTTCGCGCTGCCTGGCGCACCATCGTACTGGGCGACATCCGCAAGCTGCATGAAGCGCGCTCCCGAGTCACGATCGATCACTGCGCGCGCGGTTTCGGCAAGGACGATAAGCGGTGCGGTAGCGCCGTCCCCCGCCACCGCGACGAACACCTTGCGCAGTTCGCGGCCGCCGCTTGCCGACTCGCCGACGCTTTCGGTCCAGGTGACGCGGCTGCCATCGCTCGATTGGCGGAACTGCCCGGCGACGATCAGGTCGAGTTCGGTGAGTTGCTCCTGGTCGCGGACCAGGCTTTCGGCATGGCGCATGCCCCAGGGAGCGACCGCCATGCCAAGCAGCGCCATGCAGGCCATCACTACGGTCGCGATTCCCAGGGTCATCTTCGTCAGGCGCGAGCGACCGATCCCCGCCCCCATCAGGCTCACCATCTCGTTTTCCGCGTGCATGCGCCCATAGGTCAGCATGACGCCAAGCAGCCAGGCGAGGGGCACGATCACGAGCAGGAACTCGGGAAGGCGATACAGCACGATCAAGAGCAGGGCATCGGCGGCTTTCTGCCCGCCGGCGGCTTCGCCGAGATACTTCGAGAACCGCGCAATGATCGCGACCGCGAGCAGCACCAGGGCGGTCACGGCGGTTGCCTGCAAGACCTGCCGCGCCAGATAGCGAAAAACGATCATCCCGCGAGCGCTCCTTCAGGCGCCGAGCGCCAAGTTGGCGAGCGATTGCCCGGGCGGCGAGGCGTTGCAGGCGGCGCGGAACAGCGCATCGGCGCGAGGCAGCATGTGGGCTGCGTAGAAACTGCAGAGGTCGATGCGCGACCGCTGGAACCCGGCATCGCATTGCCCTCTCTCGAGCGCCGCTGCCGCAGCGAGCGCCGACTTGAGCAGCAGCCAGCCTCCGACCAGCGTGCCACAGCCCATGAGAAAATTGACCGCGGCAGCGCAGCGGGTCGAGTCGCTTTCGCGAAGCAGCCATGCAAGCGCCTGCTCGGCCTCGCGCCGGCTCGCGCCGATCACGGCGCCCGCCTCGGCGATCTGGCCTGATCGCTCGGCAGGCACACAGGTTTCGCCGATTTCGTGCAGCAACCGCGACAGTTCGGCGCCGCCATCGCGATGCGTCTTGCGACCGATGAAGTCGTTCGCCTGAATCGCCGTCGTTCCTTCGTAGATCGTCGTGATTCGAGCATCGCGAACGAGCTGGGCGACTCCCGTCTCCTCGACATAACCCATGCCGCCGTGGATCTGCAAGCACATCGAGGCAACCTCCTGGCAGAGCTCGGTGCTCCAGCCTTTCGCCAGCGGCACGAGCAGTTCGGATCGCGCGCGCGCGCCTTCGACGCCAGCCGCTGCCTGGTCGATGGCGCCAGCAGTTGCATAGCAGATCCCTCGCGCGGCCTCGGTGATCGACTTCATCAGCAAGATCATTCGCCCCACGTCGGGATGGTGGATAATCGTTCCATCGCTGCGCCCGGGAGGCCGCCCCTGCACGCGCCCGGAGGCAAAATCCACCGCCTTCTGGCAAGCGGCCTCGGCCAGGCCAACCGCTTCGAGGCCGACGTGCAGGCGCGCGTTGTTCATCATCGTGAACATGCACGACAGGCCCTCGCTCTTGGCGCCGACCAGATAGCCAATGGCGCCCTCGCCTTCCTCTCCGTAGGCCATGACGCAAGTCGGGCTGGCGTGGATGCCGAGCTTGTGCTCGAGGGAGACTGGCCGCACGTCGTTGCGCCCCCCCGGCACCCCGTCATCGCCGGGCAGGAATTTCGGCACCAGAAACATCGAAAGGCCGCGCGCTCCCCGGGGAGCTCCGTCGATTCGCGCCAGCACCATGTGGACGATGTTTTCGGCCATGCCGTGATCGCCCCAGGAAATGAAGATTTTCTGGCCGAAAAGGCGGTAGTGGCTCCCCGCCGGAACGGCGCGCATGCGAATCGCTGCCAGGTCCGAGCCGGCCTGGGGCTCGGTGAGGTTCATGGTGCCGGTCCAGCGGCCGCTGACCATGGCGCCGAGGAAGCGCTCGCGAAGCTTCGCATCGCCATGGCTCGCGAGGGCCTCGGTCGCTCCCATGCTCAGCATCGGGCAAATCGAGAAACTCAGATTGGCGGCCGACCACATTTCGGAAACAGCGCAATTGATCGCCTGGGGAAGTCCCATGCCGCCGTATTCGGGCGCAGCCGAGCACGCGCTCCAGCCGCCTTCGGCGAATTGCCGGTAGGCAGCGGCGAAACCCGCAGTCTCGCGCACTTCGCCTTCGACGATGCGCGGCGGGTCGGCCTCGCCGGCGCGATTCAGCGGAGCGAGCACGTTTTCGGCCAATCTGGCGGCCTCTTCGAGGATCGCCGGCACAAGCTCCGGGTCGGCCTGCTCGAACGGCGGCCGGCCGCAGACTTCATCGAGCCCCGCCAGCTCGCGCAGCAAATGCTGCATTTCCCGCAATGGCGCCCGATACGTCATGGCTGTCGCTCCTTGAGCAGTCAGATCAATGCACCGCCAAGCTTGCCGCAAGCATCCGCCAATAGCAATCGCCGACCGGGAGCGATCACTGGACACAGCGCGGCAACCAGCATAGAATGGCGGCCAACGCCTTACCTTTCATAATTTCAGGTAAGGAGGAGAAAATCCAATGAGCAAGATGACAGTCAAGATCACGACGAAGCGCCAGGCGACTTTTCCAGCCCATGTGCTCGACACGCTCGGCGTCGGGCCCGGCGACCGGCTTGAACTGCGCGAGGAAGGCGATGGCTACCTGCTAAAACCCTTGCGAATCGACGAATCGCTGCTTGGCGGCTTGCGCGGCAGGCTCAAGCGAGGCAGGGGCGCTTTCGACCTGGAAGCGGTGCGGGAGGCAGCGAGTGCGCCGTCGCTACGGGATTGACACATCGATCCTGGTTAGGCTGCTCGTCGCAGAGCCGCCCAAAGAGTTCCAGCGTTGCGTGGCGCAACTTCGCGACCTCGTCGAACGTCAGGGAGTCGAAATCGTCGCCTCGAACCAGGTGATCGGCGAAGCCTATGTCGCGGTGCGCCATCACTACGGCGTCGACAGCAAGGACGCGAAAAC
>RKSA01000245.1 GCA_007571115.1 Gammaproteobacteria bacterium | reverse complement strand
GATTCCAAGCATCGTCTACGGGCCCGGCAGCATCCTGGTCGCACACGCGGCCGACGAGTACGTTGAGATCGACGAGCTCATGGTGGCCACCAAGGCCTATGCCTTGCTGGCCAAGGATTGGTGTGAAGTGAGTGCGTAGAACCGCCGGCGCTGTCCGATTATTTGCGGTCAGCCCGGGCCAAGGGAGCGGCAATGAGCAACGACCCCGTGGTTTATCCCTATATCCCCAACTCGGTCCCGGAGATCAAGGCGCGGATGCTGCTGCAGGTCCACGACGAGCTCGTTTTCGAAGTGCAGGAAGATGACCTGCAGCTCCTGCGCGAAGGAGTCAGGTTCCGCATGACCAGCGCCGCCTCGCTCGATGTTCCGCTCGTGGTCGAGGTCGGCGTCGGCAACAATTGGGACGAGGCGCACTAGCCGCGCAGCCGAAGGCTCGTTGACGCCACCGTTTCGGTGGCAATGCGAGTGCCGGAGCTCAGCAGTCGAGCCATGCGTCGAGTTGCTCGCGAACCTGCTCGACGCCGATCCCTGCGGTTGCCGAAAACAACTGCACGGCGAGGGTGCCGCGCCCCGACAATTCCTTGCGCACCGCCGACATGACGTTGTGCGCGGGGTTGCGCTTCAGCTTGTCCGCCTTGGTCAAGAGCAAGTGCAGCGGCAGGTCGCAGCCCTGGGCCCAGTCGATCATGCGCCGGTCGAATTCCTTCAGGGGATGGCGGATGTCGCTCAGCAGGATCAGCCCCTGCAATGCCTGCCGGCCTTGCAGATAGCGCTGCGTTTCCCGCAGCCAGCGCTCTTTCAGCGCGATGGGCGCCTTGGCATAGCCGTAGCCGGGCAAATCGACTAGATAACGCCCTGCGGCGCCGGGCGCGGTGAAGAAGTTGAGCATCTGCGTGCGGCCAGGGGTCTTGCTCGTTCGCGCCAGCCTCGATTGCCGGCAAATCGCGTTGATCGCACTCGACTTGCCAGCATTCGAGCGGCCCGCAAAGGCCACTTCCGCGATGCTGTCCGCCGGGCAGCCATCGAGGGAAACCGCCCCCAGCGCAAACCTGGCCTGATCGTAGAGCATGGGCACCTCCGCACAGAAGCATAGCAAAGATCGGCAAGGCGCCAGCCTTGCCCGTGTATCGATTTGCGCCGCTGGCTGCTAGGGCCCGAGCACACTCACGGGGATGACGCAGATTCCATCCCGGCGTTGATAGGCGTAGCCCGATCCGACGATCACGCCGAGCATTGCCGGTTCGCCGAGGGATTCCAGGTCAAGCCGGTCGCGGAACCGCAACAGGGAACCTGCCGCCTGCTCCACTTGAGCTGTGCCGAGCTTCACCTCGAAAGCACACCATTGGCCGCGACGATTCTGCACCAGCATGTCGATTTCCAGATCGGTGTTGTCCCTGTAGTGATACACGTCGGCACCGCTTGCGCGCGCGTAGATTGCCAGATCCCTGTAGACCATCGATTCGAACAGCAAGCCGAGATATTTCAAGTCGTTCAACAATCGTGCCGGCGTCGCGTCAAGGGCAGCCACGGCCAGCGAGGGGTCGACAAAGTGGCGCTTCGGCGACTTGCGAAGTGTTGACCTGGAGCGCAGACGGGGAGACCATGCGGGCTGCTCCTCGACGACATGCAGCCTGCGCAAGGCCGCCAGGTATCCGCTCGCGGTATCGCTGTCCATGGCAGGAGCATCTGCGCCGACATCGGACGCAAGGGTGCGAAGGCTCGCCGGCGAGCCGATGTTGCGGGCCAGAGAGCGGATCAGGCGATTCACCTTCACGGGATCGCGATTGATGCCATCGACCCGGGCAATATCGGCGCGGCATATTTCGTCCAGATAGTCTGCCCGCACCGTCAGTGCCGCTTTCAAGGGCAGATCCAGGTCGCTTGGCCAACCGCCCCGGCAAATGGTGTCGACGAGAGCTTCCAGCGTGCTGGTCGAGCGCGGCGAGCCACCGAAGTTTCCATGCAACAGGCTGGAAAGGGAGACTTGCCCTGTGGAAAAGCCGATTTCAACCGAACTCATGGTGCGCAGCCTGAGCCGAGAAACGCGACCGGCGCCAGTGTGGCGCGTAATGTCATCGGCCGGCACCGAGGAACCCGTCAGGATGAACTGCCCACGATCGTCTCGCAGGTCGACTTCGCGCCTGACGTGATTCCAGATGCCAGGTTCGACCTGCCATTCGTCGATGAGTCGCGGTGTTGCTCCTGCGAGTATCAGGCGAGGGTTGAGGGAGGCCGCCTCGCGGGCGTTCTCATCGACGTCAAGCAGCACTTCACTCGCTGCCTTCTGTCGGGCAAGCTCGGTCTTCCCGCAGGCCCTCGGCCCCTCGATGAGCACGGCACCGGCAGCCTTGAGGCGGCCCGCAAGCTCCGAGTCGGCGATTCTTTCAATATAGCGGCTCAATGCAACTCCAATCGGTCATTTGTAATGGTTTCAATCGGCACATTGTAACTTTTTCAATCGGCAATTTGCAATTCTGTGCGCTAAACGGGCACGATGGAGAGGTTCCGGAAATCGGGTATAATTCGCCTCCGCTCGTTACCGGGCTACTGGCGCGAAGTTTGGTTTCGCTTGAATGACTGTCGGTTTTGCCGGGATTTTGCTCGAATGACAGGGATGAGGAAATGAAGAAATCGCTGCTCTTGCTGTGGTCTGCCGCAGTCGCGGCTCTGTTCGCCACTGGGGCGCTTGGCCAAGGCGACGCCGCCGCTGGCGAGGCGAAGTCGGCGCTGTGCGCGACCTGTCACGGGCCCGACGGCAATAGCGAATTGCCGATCAATCCGAAGATCGCCGGCCAGAACGCGCGCTACCTCATCAAGCAGATGCAGGATTTCAAGTCGGGTGCCCGCCCAGGCCCGATCATGGCGACCATGGTCGTCAATCTCAGCGACGAAGACATCGAGGATCTCGCCGCCTATTACGCGGCCCAGACGCCAACCCTGCTCGGCGCCGACCCGGACAGCGTCGAACTCGCCGAATCGCTGTACCGCTCGGGCAACGAGGAGCTTCAGGTCACGGCGTGCTCGGCCTGCCATTCGCCGACTGGCTCGGGGAATGCGCTTGCGGGCTTTCCGGCGGTCAGCGGCCAGCATCCCGAATACACCCTGGAACAGCTTGAAGCCTTCCGCCAAGGCGCCCGGGCCAATGACGCCGACGGAATGATGCGCAACGTCACCGAGCGCTTGACCGACCGCGAGTTGCAGGCCCTGGCCGACTACCTGGCCGGCTTGCACTGACTGCGGCAAACGGCTCGCGTGGCGCATTGCCGCGTCCTGTGATAGCTTTTGCCTTGTCCCTTCTCCGAACAAACCTGGAGCGAAACCATGCTCGGAAAAACCCTCAGGATGCTGTCTTTCCCCTTGCTGCTGGCCGTGACGGCGATCGCTTGGGGCCAGATGGAACGCTTTGTCGACGGCACGCACTACGTGACCTTGCCAATGCCGGTCAATACCCGCGACAGCTCTCGCATCGAAGTGATCGAGGCGTTCTGGTACGGCTGTTCGGGTTGCTTCCGTTTCCAGTCGCTCATTGAGGACTGGAGCGAAAACACCCCCGATGATGTCGATTTCCTGCGTCTCCCGGCGATGTGGAACGGCTTGATGAAGATTCATGGCCAGCTCTACTACACCGCTGAAGCATTGGATGTGCTCGACGTGATCCACGAGCCCGTTTACGATGCCATCCACCTCGAAGGAAACCGCTTGCAAAACGAGAGCCAGATCGGCGAATTGTTCGCTCGCCATGGCGTCTCCCAGCAAGACTTCGAACGCGCCTTCAATTCCTTCGGCGTCCGCACCCGCGTCAACCAGGCCGAAAGCCGCACGCCGGACTATCGAGTCCAAAGCACTCCCAACATGATCGTCAACGGCAAGTACCTGATCACCATCAACTCTGACGTCCAAACCCAGCAAATGATGCTCGAAGTCGTCGACTTCCTCATCGACAAGGAACGCGCTGCCTTGTAGTTTCTCACTCCAACCGGCAACCATTTCGGCACGCAAGGTTTTCCCATGGAAAATTTGATCGAGTTCCTCGAAAAGGTGCGGGATCGCGAATATCCGAATGAGACGGCTGTTCGATCACAGATTGTTCAACCGATTCTGGAGCGGCTGGGGTGGCCTGTGGATGACGCCTGCATCGTCCATCACGAATACTCCCTAAGACACAAGAAGGGCTCGTTACGTGTAGATATCGCCTTATGCGTGTCTCCTGCGAAGCCCCGCTGCATTATCGAGCTCAAGGGGCCAAATCATGTTCAGGGGGGGAACGATCAACTGTTCGAGTACTCCTTTCACGTTGGCGCTCCGCTCGCGCTGCTCACAAATGGCCGCCACTGGCGTCTCTACCATATTTTCCAGCCAGGAACATATGACGAGCGCCTGGTCTGTACCCGTGATCTTTCCGAGCACTCGACGAGTGAAGTGGCAGAGTTCCTTGATCGATACATATCTTATCGAAACACTTGTTCCGAGAAGGCTTCG
>RKSA01000113.1 GCA_007571115.1 Gammaproteobacteria bacterium | reverse complement strand
GCATTCCGTGTTGTTGCGTTGTGCTGTTGTGTAGTGTCGTTGTGTAGTGTTGTTATGTGGAGAGCCCCGCCTAACATGAAAATCCGAGTTCGCAACCAGTTGCTCCTCCTGTTTCTGCTGGCCCTGTTCTTGCAGCCCCGCGCCGTGGCCGAATCGGCCGTTGCCGAGCCCGGAGCGCACCCGACGCCCGCCGCCGGGCACGTCAGCCTGGTGCTTGGCAGCGCCTGGCTCGCTTCCCCCGGCGAAGAGCGGCAGCGTCTTCGCGTCGGCATGAGCATCGACGCCGGTGACCTCGTGCGCACCGAACCAAACGGTCACGTGCACATCCGCTTCGTCGACAATGCTCTGGTCAGCGTGCGCCCGGACAGCCGCCTGGAAATCGTCGACTACGAGTTCAACCGCCAGCATCCGGCGCTGTCGAGAGTGAAATTCAACCTCGAGGAAGGCGTGGCGCGATCAATCTCCGGCGACGCCGCAACGGCCGACCGGCGTCGCTTTCGCCTCAATACGCCGATCGCCGCGATCGGCGTTCGAGGAACCGATTTTGTCGTCACCGCAACCCGCGATTCGGTTCGCGCCCTGGTCAACGAAGGCGCCATCGTGCTGGCGCCGTACTCCGAGGAATGCATGGTCGATGCCCTGGGCCCCTGCGCTGCCAATGCAGTCGAGTTGAGCAGCGCCAGCGAGCAGATGCTCAGTTTCGACATGGGCGCGTCAGCGCCGCGATTGCTGCCGGCCGTGCATGAAACCAATCCCCAGGCCCTTCGTGACGAGGTCGACAGCGCCATCCAGCGAACCGCAGCGAACGAGGAGGAAATCACCAGCGTCAGCGAAGCCTACCTCGAAGGCACTGCGGACCAGCGCGTCACCACGCTGGCGAACTCGAATGCCAGCAGCCCCGATGAACCGGTCGCGCCGCCCCCCGTGGTGGTTGATCCGGGACCGGGGCCGGGGCCGGAGTCAGAGCCCGATTTCACTCCCGAGCAGAGCTTCGGCGAGCAGCAGAACAGCGAGCGCCAGATGGTTTGGGGCCGCTGGGGAGGCGGCAAGGGCGAGCTGGAGCGAATCACCTATGCCTACGAGGAAGCCAGCGAGGGCCGCGAGGTCGCCATTGGCAATCTCGAGTACGCCCTGTTCCGCCCCGACTTGCCAAGCCGCGACGTCGACGCCGGCCTCGGTGTGGTCGAGTTCGACTTGGCAGCCGCCCAGGCGCATTACCAGAGCGCAGGCAATACGATCATCATGCAGGTCAACGGCGGCGAGCTGGCGATCGATTTTGACCGCGACCTGTTTCGCACCAGCCTGACGCTCAATCATGAAGCGACTGGCGTGGTGCTGCTCGACGCCGAAGGCCGCGTCTACGATGGCGGCTATTTCCGCGCCAGCGGCGACGGTCAGCGGGTCAGCGGCGCAGTCACGCTCGACGGCAGCGAAGCCGGCTACCATTTCCAGAAGCAGCTCGAAGACGGCAACATCTCCGGGCTGACTTTGTGGAACGGGCGCTAGGGGAGCATCGCGATGAGGCCCCAGCGTCTTCTCGCAGCGCTACTGCGCTGGCCTGCGGCCTGGTCAAGGCTGGCCATGCTCGCGCTCGCGGCGCTGCTCGCGCTGGCGCTGTTCGCGGCAATGCGGCCGGCGATGCTGACACTGGAAGAGCGGCTTGGCGCCCTCGGCTGGACACTGTTCGCCGACACTGCCGAAGAGCAGCGAGTGATTCTCGTCACCGTCGACGAGGCGAGCCTTGCCGAAGTCGGCCCCTGGCCCTGGCCGCGGGAAACGATGGCGCGGCTCGTCGCCGCCATCGACGAAGCCGGTGCGCAATTGCAATTGCACGACATCGTCTACGAACCCCGGCTTGGCGATACCGAACTGCTCGCAGCGCTCGCCGCGAGCCGCGGCGCAGTGCTCGCTCAATTGCCGGTGCTGCAATCCGACCAGCAAGTGCAGGCTGGTGCCATCACGCATCCACTCGCTGGCCTGCAATGCGGCGCGAGCCTGCCGCAAACCGAATACTACCTGGCTGCCGACGAAGCCTTCTCCAGCATTGCGAAAGGCCATATCGCGCCGGTGATTTCGCGTGACGGCGCAGTGCGAGAAACTCCGGCCGCGGTCTGTGTCGGAGGGCAGGGCTACCCTGCGCTGGCCTTGTCGGCCTGGCTGACCGCGACACAGACGGAAAACTGGTCAGCGACCCTCGTTGAAGGCAGCGGCCTGCTCGCCTCGGACCAGTATCTGCGGCTGGTCGCCTGGCCCGACCTGGAAATCCCTCTCGACAGCGACGGCAACCTGCGAATCTCGTATGCCCGCGACCCGTCGGCCTTCCGCGCGATTCCGGCCCGGGACGTGCTCAACGGCGATTTTGACCGGGCCTGGTTCGATAACGTCTGGGTGCTCGTCGGCAGTACCGCTTTCAGCATGGGCGATGTCGTTCCCACGCCCTATGCCGGAGTGGCGCCAGGCGTGGAATTGCAGGCGCGCATCCTCGCAAGCCTGCTCGACGGCGCAATCCCCTATACCCCCGTCGGCGCCGAGCTGCTGCTTGCCTTGCTCAGCGTCGCCGCCGCAGCGCTGCTCTACGGCCTCGCCGCCAGCCGCGACCGCTGGTACGCCCTCGGCCTGCCAATAGCGGCGGTCGTGCTTCCCGTGTTCATGCTCGGCTTGCATGTCCAGTTGCTGCAAGCCCAGGACATCTGGCTCGGCTGGCTGTTCCCGGCGCTATACAGCCCGCTGGCGGCCGGCATGTTGCTATTGCTCGAATACGGGCGGGTTCGCGCCGAGCGCGGCAGGGTGTTCGGCAATCTGAACAGCTACCTGCCCAGCGACATCGCCCGGGACATCGCCTACAGCCTGCCAAGCTCGAGCATCAATGCGCGGCGCAGCGAGATGACCCTGCTTTGCGCCGACCTGCGCAATTTCTCGGCGTTCGGCGAATCGCGGCCTCCCGAGGAATCCGCTGCGGTTCTGCACTATTTCTTCACCCGGGGAACCCGCATCGTCGAGGAATTCGGCGGCAGGGTACACGAATTCCGGGGCGATGGATTGATCGCGGTCTGGGACGGCCAGGAAGGCAGCGACGCGAACCGCGCTCTGGGTGCTGCGCGCAAGATGCAGGAAATCGAAATCGCCGAAATGTTGCCGGAAGATTCGCCGCAGAACCTCGAACCGCTCGCGCTCGGAATCGGCATCGAGCAGGGAGGCGTGCTGATCGGCTCGGTTGGCCCCGCCCATCGCCGCGGCCATGTGTTGCTCGGAGATACCGTGACGATCGTTTTCCGCATCCAGGAGCTGACCGCAGACCTCGCCCAGCCGATTCTCGTCGGTGGCAATGCCGCGAAAAAGCTGCCGGACGAACAGCTCGAGTCTCAAGGTCATTTCCTGTTGGATGGCCTGCGCAATCCTCATCACTTGTTCGCACTTCCCAGTTCCGGCAAAAAAGCCGCAGACCGGGGCCTGAAACTCGTGCATGGCGGCCGTTCCTGATCGCCGCATTCGCGCCGCAATTTGCCCGCGCCGGGCGGATTCAAGATAATTGGCCCGCTCCTGCGCAACTGAGCCCGGTAAATCTCTCCTGTTGCAAGGGGCAGTTTCCCGCTGCGCATGGAAAACCGCGATGTCCCGCTTGCTGGCCCTGGTCGCGCTGGTGCTGGTTCATTCTTCACCAGTGCTCGCTGAGGATTGCCCTGATCTTGCCCCGTACTTCGCCGGTCAGGAGTCGCGAGGCCAGATCGAATGGCTGCAAGTGGCGGGAGAGCTCAACCAGTTTCTCGATCCGTGCCTCGATTCGAGCGAATTCTTCGCCCTGCTCGGCGCCGCCTGGCTCAATGGCGGCCTCTTGCCCGAGGCCGTCGAAGCGCTGGAACGCTCGCTGCTGCTCGACCCGGACAATGGCGCCGCCCAGATCGACTACGCGGAAGTCCTCTATCAGCAAGGAGAGCTGTTCGCGGCTATCGAGCTCAATGAACAAGTTCTTGCGCGAGGCGACCTTCCCGCCGACCTGCGGCCCGCCCTCAAGCGGCGCCTCGACGAATGGCGCCAGGTCACCCGGGAAACTTCGTTCCGCGGCGACTTCCTGCTGGGTTTCGACAGCAACCTCAACGGCGCCCCCGACCCTGGCCAGGTCACCCTGACTCTCGCCGGCGAGAACGTGCTGCTCGCCCTGGGAGAGGAATACCGCGCCGTCAGCGGCTCATACGCCAATGTCGAGCTCGCGGCAAGGCATCGGCGCCTGGCTTCCGGGCAGCAGCACAATTTCAGCGCCGGATTCCAAGGACGCATCAGCAACGACCGCAACACCGACGTGTTGCAGCTCGACGCTCGCTACAGCTATGCGCGCCCGCGCCGCGCCAGTAGCTGGCAGGTCGATACGGGGGTCCGCAGCGTCGCTTTCGGTGGTTCCGCGCTGTTCACCTCGGCCGATGTCCAGGTTCGCTACAGCGTGTCTCCAGTATTGACCTGCCGCCCGTTCTTCGACGGTGCCGCCCAATACCAGCTTTTCCACGACCAAAGCTGGCTCAACGCATTCGA
>RKSA01000137.1 GCA_007571115.1 Gammaproteobacteria bacterium | reverse complement strand
GCGAAGACCAGTGCGCGATGCAGAGGCCCCTCGGTGAACCGTTGCAGGCCGATCTCGACAGCACCCTGCACGGCGGCGAAAAACCGCTCGACGATGTTGACGGGCCGCGCTTCGGGGCCAAGCAGATGGGACAGATGGCCTGGCAGGATGAACAGCGACTCGACCAGGGAAATCAGCAACATGCCGATCACGATCACCGGCAGCGGTTTCCAGATCACGCCGATTCCGCCAGGGATGAACAGTAGCGGGATGAAGGCGGCGATCGAGGTCAGCACGGCGAAAGTCAGTGGCAGCCTGACCCTGCGCGCGCCGCGAATCGCCGCCGCCAGCGCCGGGGTGCCGCGCATTCGTTCCCGGTGAATGTTTTCGGCGACGATGATCGCATCGTCAACGATGATGCCGATCGCGAGCACGAACACGAACAGCGAGATCGCGCTGATCGTGATGTCGAAAGCGAGCATCACCGCCAGCGCGCCGATGAAAGTCACCGCCAGACCCAGGCTCACCCAGAGCGCGAGGCGGATTTGCAGAAACAGCGCGAGCGCGAGAAACACGAGCAGCAAGCCGATGCTGCCATTCTTCAGCAGCAGCTCGGCGCGCTCGGAATATTGCAGCGAATCGTCGTTCCATACCGCGTAACCGATTCCTTCGGGAAGCGACGGTTCGACGACGTTCGCGAGATGCTCGCGAACCGCATCGGCGACGGTGACGACCTGCTCGGTTTCACTGCGAAACACCTCGACGAATACCGCTGGCTGGCCCTGGTGCCGCACGATCAGGTCGGTTTCCTGGAATGCATCGCGCACCGTGGCGATGTCTCCGAGACGCAGCATCGCGCCATCGTCGCGAACGAGCACGACGATCTCCTCGAATTCGTGTTGCGTGTAGCGCTGGCCCAAGGTGCGCAGGCGCACCTGGGACTCCCGCGTGTCGATGCTGCCGGCGGGAAGGTCGAGGGAGCTGTCGCGAATCGCGGCGGCGATGTCGTCGAGGGAAAGATCGAGTGCCCGCAGGCGATGCAGGGGAACCTCCACGGAAATTTCGTAGTCCCGGACCCCGCTGGCCGCCACTCGCGACACTTCGGGCAAGGCGGTCAGCGAATCCTCGAGCTGCTCGGCGAATTCCTTGAGCGAGCGCTCGGTGACATCGCCATGGACGATCAGGCGCATGACGCTGCGCGAATTGTTCAATTCGCGAACTTCGGGGCGATCCGCTCCCGCAGGAAAGGTCTGGATTCGTGCCAGCGCCGACTCCACGTCGTCGACGGCCTTGGCCATGTCGGCGCTGGTCTTCATTTCCACGAGCACCGAAGCGATTCCCGGAGCGGCTACCGAACGCAGCTTGTTGACGTCCTCGATACCGGAGACGTGCTCCTCGATCTTGACGATGATCGACTCTTCGACTTCGGCAGGGTTGGCGCCCGGCCAGGAAACGACGATTCCGACGGTATTGAAAGGCATTACCGGCCAGGCCTCGCGCACCAGGCCCGTCAGCGACACCAGCCCCGCGACGAGAATGCCGAACATGAGGAGATTGGCGGCAACGCTGTTGCTCGCCATCCAGGCGATCGGGCCTGGCGCCTCCTGATGCATGCCGGACCCGTCGCTCATTGCGGCGGGGCGCCTTCGACGAGCACGCGCATGCCTTCGGTGGCGAAGCCGATTCCCCCGGTAACGACGCGCTGGCCGGCCTGCAAGGCGCCGACCACGTATGCCTCGTCATCGACACGCTGCAGCACTTGCACGGTGACGATACCGATCTCGCCGGCCGCATTCACGACCCAGACCTCGTCACCGGGCTGCAAGGCGGCACGAGGGAGCCGATACCAGCGATCCGGCGCCGCAGCGGCGATCCGCACTTCGACGAACTGGCCGACGAGCAAAGGAGGCGCACCGCCGACACCATCGGCTCCTGCAACGAGCGAGCCTGGCTCGAAAGGCTCGGCGACCCGGACGATGACATCGATCGTTCGCGTGCGCGGATCGACCTCGGCCCTGCTGCGATGCACTTCGGCCTGCCAGGAATAGCTTGCAGCGCCGTGGGAGACGGTCACCCGGGCCGCCGCCGGACCAGCGGTGGAATCGCCCCACAGGCCCGGAAGCAAGGCTGCGTCGGAATCCGGCAGCGATACCGCCACTTCGGCGTCTGTCGCCGAGAAAAGCCGCGCCAACGGCTGCCCGGGCACGACGATCTGCCCGACAGCGACCGATTCCTCACCGACAAAGGCGTCGAAAGGCGCTGACACTTCGGTTCTCGCCAGGGCCAGCCGCGCCTGGGCGAGAAGTGCCGCATCCCTGGCGACCGCAGCCTGGGCCGCTTGCAATTGCGGCTCGTGCAAGGCCAGGGGATTCGGCGAAGTCATTGCATCGGCGCCTTGCCGCTGCGCAAATGCCTCGAACTCGACCGCAGCGATGGCGGCCCGCTGTTCGGCTTCGAGCACCGCGACCTCGCTGGCGGCGAGGTTCGCCTCGGCGATTTCCAGCCGATGTCGGTAATCGGCGTCCTCGATGCGCAATAGCGGCTGCCCTGCGGCGACTCTCGCTCCCGTCTGCAAGGCCGGATCGACCCAGACGATCCTGCCACCGACTTCGGCGGCGAGTTCGACTTGCTCCGCAGGCGACACGACGCCAGCGGCAAAAACCGGAACCGGTCCCGAGCCAGCGACCGTCTCGCCAGTGAGGACAAACGGAAACTGCGGGGGCAAGTCGCGAATTTCCGGACCTGGCGCGAGGGAAACGAGCAAGGCCGCCAAGGCGATCGAGCCGACGAGGATTCCGAGCGCGGTGACCGCTCCGACCAGTCTGTTCATCTTCATCATCCGTTTCATTCGCTCGCTGCTCCCTCGGCGCTGGCAGTGGCCGCCTGCCTCGATGACGCCGCATATTGCGCATATCGGCCCGAATCGTCGCTCCATGCGCCCCCCAGCGCCCGATGCAATGCAAGCCGGGCGCGGCCTTGCCCGTGTTCTGCCTGCGCCAGAGCCGCCTGTGCGCCGAGCAGCGCGATTCTGGCGTCAAGCGCTGCTTCGTAGCGACCGATACCAGCAAGGTAGCGCTGCTGCCGCAGGTCGTATTCGGCGCTCGCGAGTTCGACCTGGGAAGCGAGCAGGGCCTGCCGGTCGAGGCTTGCCGCCACGCCAGCCAGCGCCGCCTCGACTTCGTTCACCGCGACGACGACCGAGCCTGCATAAGCCGCAGCGGCTTCGCGCAGGCGCGCCTCGGCAAGCTCGACATTGTCGCGAAGCCGCGAGCCCTGCAGCACCGGCCCGAACAGGTTGGCGCTGAAATTGCTGAACCACTGATCCGGGTCGAACCAGTCGCCGGCATCGGCCGACTGCAAGCCGATCGAACCCGAAAGCGACAGGACCGGAAGCATTTCGGCGCGCCTGGCGCCCAGCTCGAAGCTTGCTGCCATCATTCGTTGCCGGGCCGCAGCGACATCGGGGCGCTGTTCGAGCAGGCTCGCAGGAACGCCAGCCGCCACCGGAGCGACAGGAATCGTGTACGCCTCGCCAGCGTCAAGCAAGCCCGCGAGCTCGCCGTCGAATCCGCCAAGCAGGATCCACAGGCGGCTGCGAGCCTCAGCAAGGTCGGCATCGAGCGGCGGCACCCGCGCGCTCGCCTGCCAAGCCATCGCTTGCAGCGCATTGCGCGGCGCGGCGCCGAGCAGGCCGCGCTGGTAGCGTTCCGAGGCCAGCGATTCGCGCAATCGCGACAGTTCCGCAGTCTCTTCGGCGAGCGCGAGCTGCCGCCGCAAATTGCTGATCTCGAGCCAGGTCGCGATCGTTTCCGCGAGAATCGCGATTCGCGCCGCAGCCAGGTCGGCTTCGCTCGCGGCCATTTCGGCACCTGCGGCCAAGGCGATGTTGCGGCGACGGTTCCAGAAATCGGCTTCCCAGGAAAACTCGACGCCCAAGGTGTATGTGCTCAGGCCGATCCGTTCGGGAAGCGAAACGCCGAAGCTTTCGCTCAATCCGGCGCCAAGCCCCAGCTCCTCGAGCTGGGCGCCGATTCCGGCATTGCTGGGAGTGTCGAAATCGCTCAAATCGGCTAGCGGCGCCAGCAGCGGCAGGCGACCGGAATGGGCGATGCGAGCCCGCGCCCGGGCCTGGTCGAGCCTGGCAAGCGCCTGGGCGAGATCGAGGTTCGAGGCGAGCGCCGCAGCGACGATGCGATTCAGCTCCGGGCTGGCAAAAGCCTCCCACCAAAGGCGCGCCTGATGCTCGCCAGGCGCTGCGGCACCGGCAAAGCGCTCCGGCAACTCGGCAGCAGGCGGCGGGCCGGGCCGCTCCGGGAGCAGGGTGCAGGCGTGGAGCAGCAGACAGAGCGCCAACGCGGCCTTGCCATTGCGCCAGCGACAAACGGCTGCATGTCTAAGGCAGGGATCCATCCAGACCAACGCCACGGTGACAACAATCACGATCTCGCCACCAATATAGCACAGCCCGCCCCGCCATCCGTTGCAAGCGCTGACCAATGCCTGGTCGATTGCCCAAACGCGGGGTGGGACAGCATGTATAATGCCTGCGCG
>RKSA01000103.1 GCA_007571115.1 Gammaproteobacteria bacterium | reverse complement strand
TTGCGATCCGAAATGACAAGATAGATGTAGCCGTCGGGGCCTTGCCGGACATCGCGGATGCGACCCATGTCATAGGCCAGGGTCTCTTCAACGATCACTTCGCGGGAATCGTCGCTCATGTGCAGGAGCGCGAGCTGCTCGCCGGCGAGCCCCCCCGCCATGATGCTGCCATTCCAGCGTGGAAACTTGTCGCCGTTGTAGATCACCAGGCCCGAAGCGGCGATCGATGGAACCCAGACGTGGGTAGGCGGCTGCATTCCTTCCTGGCCGATGCCGATGTGGATCGGGCTGCCGGTCGAGCCGTAGTTGACGCCATATCCGACCACCGGCCAGCCATAGTTGAGGCCGGGCTCGATCAGGTTCAGCTCGTCACCTCCCTGGGGGCCGTGTTCGGTTTCCCACAGGTCGCCGGTTTCGGGATGGATCGCCAGGCCTTGGGGGCTGCGATGCCCGGTGCTCCAGATTTCGGGCAGCACATCGTCTCGACCGACGAAGGGATTGTCGTCGGGAACGCTGCCGTCGTCGTGCAGGCGCACGATCACGCCAAGATGATTGCTGTTGTCTTGGGCAGGATGCGCGGCAAGGTCGCCGACCGCAGGCGCCTGCCGGTCGCCAAGCACGAGAAACAGGTAGCCTTGCTCATCAAACACCATCTTGCCGCCGTAGTGGCCGAAACCGGTGGCCTCGGCAGCGAAGATTTCCTCGACATCGACGAGGCGGTCATTTTCCAGCCTGCCCCGGACGATGGCGGTGGTGGAGGTATCGGCAACGGGCTTGGAGAAGCTCAGGTAGACCCATTGGTTGTCGCTGAAGCCAGGATGCGGCAACACCTCGAGCAGGCCGCCCTGGCCGCGGTAATGCACCTCGGGAACTCCGGGAACCGGCTCGGAGAGCAACTCCCCGTCGCGAACGATCCGCAACTGGCCAGGCTTTTCGGTCACGAGCATGTCGCCTCCCGGCAGCCATGCCATGGACCAGGGCTGCACGAGGCCTTCGACGACGGTGACGACGCGATAGTCGTGATACGCCGAGTGGTACATGACTCCGGGCTGGGCGCTGGCCACGCCCGCGAGCATCGCGGACACGCCGAAGGCGAGGAACAGCAGGTTTCCAAGCAAGCGCCTGGGCGAACGGTTCGGCAAATGATCGGGCAAATCGCTGGATGGATGATTGTACAGGCTACTTGCCAAGCGACTAGACATGTTCATTCCTCGATTTGATAGACGGATCGGACTGGCATCGCGAAACCGACCGCGAACGCCTGAGCAGAACGCGAATTATCCAACGTCTTGGCGTTCATTGCCAGACACTCCCTGGCGTTGATTGCATCGCTTCAGCCGCGCACAGGACAGAGCAAGCAAGCCGAAGCCTCCCGCA
The DNA here is from genome assembly GCA_007571115.1 of Gammaproteobacteria bacterium. GTDB lineage: Bacteria > Pseudomonadota > Gammaproteobacteria > Pseudomonadales > Pseudohongiellaceae > UBA9145. The sequence goes on along the minus strand of RKSA01000103.1, from coordinate 3,171 downwards.
GGCTAGTGTACCGAGCCCCAGGATTGTGTTGGGCGGGGGGCCTGCACTTGCTCGAACCAGTCGGGCCAGAGCGATGCGTCCCATTCGGCTCGCTGCCACAAGGTGCGCAGGATGAGCAGCCACTGCCATGCTTCGTTGAGCTGCAGCGAAAGCTGCGAATGTTCGCCGTTCGCCGGCTTGAACGTGATCGAAATCTGCGTCGCAGCCATGCGGATGTCGGCTTCGAGCACTAATTCGGTTGCCTTGTCCGGCACAGGCTCCGGCTCGGCCGGGGCGGCGCCTGCCGCTGCCTGGGTGGCTGCCGCTGCCTGGGTGGCCGCGCCTTGCCGTGACTCGGCTCTGCCAGCGACCGGAGCGAACAGTTCGGTCGCGGTCTGCCTTTCGAGTTCGCCGCGATGCTCGGCGAGCCAGTCGAACACGACTTTCAGCAGCCGCCGCATCAGGCGCTGCGTGACCCAATAGGAGACTTCGCCACCCTCGCCGGTGGCGCCGCTGAGCCTGAAGCGGTCTTCGGGGGCGATGAATTCGGACGTGATGCGTTGCAGTGTCAGCAAGGTGAGTGCTCCGTCTAGGGCTGTTCGAGCCATTCCCCGATCTCGAGCAGATCATCGGCTTCGAGGGTGCCCGCTTCGCGCTGCAATATCAGCAGCGCCTTGATCTGGTTGTAGCGCAGGGCTTGCAGGTCGCGTTCGGCGCGAAACCGGTCACGCAGCGCGAGGAACACGTCCACCGTGGTGACCGTGCCGAACTCGAGCCCCTGCTGCATCGCCGTGGCCGACAGTTCAGTCGACTCGACCAGGCTTTCCGCAGCCTCGATCAGGGTCGCGGCAGTGGTCATTTGCAAATACGCCGAGCGGACGGCTTCGCGGGTCTCGAGCTCGACCTGGCGCAGCTCGTGTTCGGCAATCCGATGCTGGCTGCGCGCCTCGCTTACCTGGGCGGTGCGCGAGCCGCCGGAATAGATCGGCACGTTGATATCGATGCCGAGGTAGGTGCTGTCGGTCTGGTCGATGGGCACGTTGTCGAAGCCGACATTGGTCGTCTGGCGAGTCGCAGCCAGCGAAACCTGGGGCAGGAATGCGCCGAGGCGCTGGGAAATCTGTTCGCTGGCGACTCGCTCGGCAAGCTGTCGCGCGCGGATCTTCTGGTTGTTGGCCAGGGCGAGCTCGACCCAGTGGCCGACATCTCCCTCGAGGGTCGGCGGCGCCGCATCGTCGCGCAAGGCGTGCAGACGACCAGGCTTGAGGCCGGAAATCGCCTCCAGCGCTTCCTCGGCGAGGGCCAACTCGCTTTCGAGCTGCGCCTGTTCGGCCTCGACCCCCGCGAGGTTGGCCTGGGCCTGATACAGGTCGGTGACCTGCACGAGTTGCAAGTCGTGCAGGCTTTCGATCTGGGCAAGCTGGTTCGTGACCGCCTCGAGTTCCGCAGCGATCGACTCGAGCGCGTCCTGGGCCTGAAGCACGTTGAAATAGCGTGCCGTAGCGTCGGTCAGCAGCCAGGCAAGTTCGTAGAAGTACTCGGCCTCTGCCTGACCCTCGGCGAGATCTGCCTGCTTGCGCGCCGAGAACGCCTGCCAGTTGAACAAGACCTGGGACAGCCGCAGGTAGTTGCGTTCGCCGTCGAAGACCTGCAGGCGATCGGTCCCGAGGAACGGATCCGCGCTGCTGCGGCGGTTTTCGGTGATGCTCGCCGCAGCGTCGACTTGCGGCAGCAAGCCGCCGAGGGCGATGCGCTTGCGTGCCGAGAACACATTGCGCTTTTCCTCGGCGATTCGCAGGCGCGGGCTGTAGTCGATGGCGGCGCTGAAAAAATCCGCCAGAGTCTCTCCCGTTGCCGGCGTCTCCGCAGCCTGGGCGGCCGTTGCAGAGGCGACGATGGCCAGCAGCCAGCAAGCGATTCTAGTCATGACGATACTCGCTAGTCTTCCCGGAAACTGCGGGTGACGGCGTTGGAGAAGGGCTTGAACAGGTATTGCAGCAAGGTTCGCGAGCCTGTGGTGATGAACACTTCGGCAGGCATTCCGGGCATCAGCACGAAATCGCCGATCTCCTCCATGCCTTCCGGAGTCACCTTGATCTCGGCGACGTAATAGGAAATTCCCGTCGTCTGGTCACGGAAACTGTCGGCCGACAGGTTCGTCACTGCGCCGTAAACCGTTGGCGCGGTATTGCCAAAGGCCGGGAAGCGGACCATCGCTTCCTGGGCGAGCGCCACGCGATCGATATCGTTGGGGGAAACCTGGGCCTCGATGACGAGTTCGTCGTCGGCCGGCACGATGTCGACAATCACCATGCCGGGGCTGATCACGCCGCCGACGGTATGGATCTGCATCCCCGTGACGATGCCGTCGTCAGGCGCCCGGATCACGGTTCGCGCGACCACGTCCTGCAGCGCGATGATGCGCTCTTCGAGGTCGTTGAGCCGGGTCTGGACTTCGGCGAGCTCGGCGACGACCTGATTCTGGAAGTCGCGACCGATTTGCAAGATCTGCAGCCGGGTTTCGCCGATCTGGATTTCGGTCGAGGCGATATTCGCCTCGAGCTCGGCAGCCTCGCCGCTGCGGCTGGCATGGTTGCGCTCCAGGTCCCGGTAGCGGATGCGATCGGAAAAACCCTGTTCGAGCAGGGCCCGGGTGTCTTCGAGCTCGGCGGCGTAGGAGGCCGCGAGCAATTGCTTGCTTTCGCGCAGGGCCTGCATTCCGGCAATGCGGTTCTCCAATTGCCCGATGCGCTGCTCGAGCACTTCGATGTTGCCTTCCACTGCCGCCTTGCGCGCGGTGAAGATCGATTCCTGGGAGTCCATTTCTTCGCGGATCGCCGAGTCATCGGCGTCGAGCTCCGCTGGCCAGGCGATTTGTGCAAGCCCGTCGCGCTGGGCGATGAGCCGCGCCTCCCGGGCAAGGTCGGCGACGCGCTGGGTTCGCGCGATCTCGAGCTGCGCCAGCGGCTGGGTGTCGTCGAGGCGGATCAGCGGCTGGCCGACTTCGACCCGGTCCCCATTGCCGACGAGGATTTCCGCGATGATGCCGCCTTCGAGATGCTGCACGCTCTTGTTTTGCGATTCGGCGGTCACCTCGCCGGTTCCATAGGCGGCGCCATCGATGGGAGCGAGCGCCGCCCAGCCACCAAAAAACCCGAATACCACAACGAAAATGCCGAGCCCGACCCGCAC
>RKSA01000064.1 GCA_007571115.1 Gammaproteobacteria bacterium | reverse complement strand
TCACGGCGAATGAAATCGCTGCCGCCTCACTGCCACACTCCGCGGAGGTGTTCAACGTCCAGCAGCAGACGCGCTTCCGCTGGCCTGCGGAACCCGTGGGGGCCCGGGCAGATCTCGACCCGTTGACTCGCAGCGATGCCCTGAGCGCAGCGCAGCAGCAAACACTCGGCGCAACGCTCGACGCCGCCGACAGCGCCCTCGATGATGGAGCGGACGATGCTGCCGTCGCTGGCCAGTTGGCAGATTTGGCCGAGCAGTACGAGTCGGCCTCGGCTTCGGCTTCCGGCAGGGAAAGCGCTCGCCTGGCGGCACTGGCCGACACCCTGAACGGCATCGCCGCCCGTCTGTAGGCTGGAGAACGCAGTGACGCAGCATCGCCCTCGAATCAGCCGCCTGGGATTGCGGCGGGCGACGATGCCGCGCATTTGTGCGCTGGCTTCGGCTGCGGCATTGCTGTTTGGCGGTGCGCTTGCCTCGGCAGCCGAGAAAGCCGGGAGGGATCAGGCCTGGCTTGCGCAGATGCAGGCCCAGCAGCAGGTGCTCGCCGAGCTCGAATCGAGCCGCGACTCCTTCGATCCGGCCTTGCTCGAACCCTTGCAGGCGATGATCGACTTGCTCGAGCAGCGTTCCGAATTCGAGCGCGTCGCCGAATTGCAGGAGCGGCAGCTCGGCTTGATGCGCGCCGGTTTTGGCCTGGAAAGCCCGCGCCTCATTCCCTTGCTGCGGCAAATGGTCACGACCGGAGTTGCCTTGGGTGACGCCGAAGCTGTAACGGGCCACTTGCAGTTGCTGCGGCATTTGCAAGGAGTCGCCGGCGAGCCCGATGAGTTGCTGCAAGCACTCGACACCCTCGCGCACTGGCATCTGACCGGCGGCGCCGGCGAAGACGGCCGCGAGCGCGCGAAGAATTTCTTCGCTGCCCGGAAACTCGTCGAGAAACTCGAAAAGGCCGCCATCGAACTGCACGGCGAAGGCAGCCCGGCGCTCGCTCCCTGGCTCTATCGCAGCGCCTTGAGCGACTATCAGCTCGTCGCCGTGCTCAACTCGCGGCAAGGCCTCGTTTCGCCGATGATTCGCGAGCTCGTTTGGCACGATGGCGCGATGCGCCTGCAAGGCTCGGTCAGGGGCTTTTCCCGCAGTCGGCTGCGAACGGGAACCGTGACGCCGGTGGTCGAGCCAGGCGAACTCGTTGGCGAGGCGTACCTGCGCGAGGCCGTGGGCAAGATCGATGACATCGCCGAGCTGTTCGACGCGGCCGGCGACCCGGAAGCACAGGCGATGGCGATGATCTATCGCGCCGATTTCCAGTTGCTCATGGGGCGCGGCACGGCCTTCAGCCGCTATCGCGAGGCGCAGCAGAAGCTGCGTGAGGCCGGGGTTGCCGAGTCGCGGATCGAGTGGTTCTTCGGCAGGCCGCAATTGCTTCCCGCCAACTCGTTCCATGCGAGTCTGGGGCAAGCTATTGCCGAACTGGAAGCCGAACTGGCGCCCTGGCGGCCCGAGCGAGAAGAAGCTGCTGCCCCCGTGGCGCTGTACGCGGCCTGGGACGAGTCGGCGCCAAACATGCGCGCCCCGGTTTCCGAGCACGTTTTCTGGGAAGTCGCGCCGAACTTGCATCAGATCGATCTCGAACTCGACATCGATCGCCGCGGCGGGGTTTCTTCCGTCGCCGTCATCGCCGCAGTTCCCGATGACCACAGATCGCGTCGGCTGGCGAAGCAAGCGGTTCGCGAACTGCGCTTCCGCCCGGCGATGGAAGCAGGGCGGGGCCTGCGAGTTCGCGACGCGCAAATGCGCGTGCTGCTGCCGCGCCGCGATGACTGAATGACTTTGGACGCCCGGGAAACCGTTGCAGGGAATCACGACATGTTGCGAATACTGCTGCCAGTAGCGCTGCTCGCGGGGAGCGGCCTGTTTGCCGCCTTGCTGCTGCTCAATCCGACCGAACTCGACGAAGCCTCGCCCGAATTCGTTGCCGTCGCCGTGCGCGTCATCGAGGCCCGTTCCGGGCCGACGCAACTGTTCGTCGAGTCCCAGGGCAAGGTGCAAGCTGCGCGAACCGTCAACCTGTCGATTCCGGTCGCTGGCATTGTGACGTGGATCTCGCCGAAACTCGAGGCTGGCGGATACCTTGCCGAAGCCGAGCCGCTGCTGCGGCTCGACAGTAGCGACTACCAGATCGAACTCGCCCGCAGCGAGGCCGCGCTGGCCCAGGCGGTCGCCGAGGAATCCCATTTGCGCATGGAGCACGAACGCCTGCGCGAGCTTGGCGAGCGCCGTCTGGCGAGCGAGTCCCAGCTCCGCAATGCCGAGCGTTTGGCGAATGTCGCCGCAGCACGGGTCGCCGAGCTCGAAACCGAACGCAGCCAGGCCCAGCTCGACCTCGACCGCACCGAGCTGCGAGCGCCGTTCAACGCCATCGTGCTGGCGCGGCAGGTCGAACTCGGCCAGTACGCCAACCGCGCCCAGGAGATCGCCGTGCTGCACGGCGCCGATGAGGTCGAAGTGCGCCTGCCGCTGGCGATCCGGCAACTCGGCTATCTCGATGTGCCGCTCGACTTTCGGGGCGAATTCGCTGCCGGGCTCGCTCCCGAAGTCCGCCTCGAAGGCAGCTACGGCGGGAGGCTGCATCATTGGCGGGGCCGCCTGGTCCGCACCGAGGCGAGCATCGACCCGGCGAGCAATGCCGTGCAGTCGATCGTTCGAGTGAGGCAGCCCCGGCAAGGCGAGCAGGGCACGATTCCCCTGCCCATCGGGCTGTTCGTCGAGGCGAGCGTTAGCGGCCGCGTGCTCGACGACATCATCGCCTTGCCGCGCGCGGTGATCCGCAACAACAACCAGGTGCTCGTCGTCGACGCCGAAAACAAGATGCGCTATCGCGACGTGGAAATTTTCCGCTTCGAGGAGGAGCGGGTGCTGATTCGCAGCGGCCTCGCGGCGGGGGAGCGCGTCTGCATCTCGCCGATCCAAGCGGTCGTCAATGGCATGACCGTGCAGCCCGTGCTGGAAACGATCTGAGGCGCGATCGCCAAATAGCGGAGTTGATCGAATGCGCACCCCGATAAGCTGGTTTGTCCGCAACCCCGTCGCATCGAACTTGCTGATGTGGATCTTTCTTGTCGGCGGCGTTCTTTCGTATTTCAGCCTCAATCAGGAAGAGTTTCCCGACATCGAGGTCGGCGTGATTCAGGTCAGCGTGCCGTATCTCGGCGCGACTCCCGAGGAAGTCGAAACTGGAGTCTGCCTGCGAATCGAGCAGGCGCTGGAAAACGCCGAAGGCTTGCAGCGCCTGACCACCACGGCGCGGGAGGGAGGCTGTGACGCCACCGTCGAGCTGACCAGCGCCGCCGACCTGAACCGCTCGCTGAACGACGTCAAGGGCAAGATCGACGCGATCACGACGTTTCCTGCGGAAACCGAAAAACCGATCGTGCGGGCGTTCAGCAACAGCGGCGAAGTCATGACCATCGCGCTGATTTCCGACGCTGGTGACAGGTTCCTCAAGGACATTGCGGAAAAGGTGCGCAACGAGCTCGTCGATCTTGCCGAAATTTCCACCGTCAACATCGCGTATCTGCGTCCCCTCGAGATCGCCATCGAGATTCCCGAACATCGCCTGCGTCAGTACGGGCTGACCCTCGATCAGGTTTCCCGTGCCATCAGCGAGGCCTCCCTCGATCTTCCCGGTGGCACGATCCGCTCCGATTCGGGCGAGATCATGCTGCGCGCCAAGGGCCAGGTCTATCGCAGCGATGAATACCGCGACATCGTCATTCGCTCCTTCCCTGACGGCTCCCAGTTGCGCCTTGGCGAGATCGCGACAGTTCGCGACGGTTTCGAGGAAGGCTATCTCGACGCCCGGGTTGATGGCGTCAACGCCGCGATCATCGACGTGTTGCGAATCGGCGACGAGGACATCGTCCGCGCCGCGCGGCAGGTGCGAGGCTGGATGGAGGAAAACGCCGCCGAGCTTCCCCAGGGAGTGCGCCTTGAAGTGCTGGTCGACGAGGCAGTCACGACCCAGGACCGGATCGCGACCGTGGCGCGCAATGCCTACACCGGCCTGATGCTCGTGCTCGCCATTCTTGCGCTGCTGCTGCGTTTCAAGGTCGCGATCTGGGTTGCCGCCGGGATTCCCATCGCCATATCGGGCGCCTTGGCGATGTTTCCCGCAGTCGATCTCACGATCAGCACCTTGACCGTCATGGGTTTCATCCTCGTGCTCGGAATCGTCGTCGATGACGCCATCGTCGTGGGCGAACGCATCCATTCTTTCGAGCGGCGCGGCTTCGGCAAGGAGGAAGCGGCGATCGAAGGCACGCTGGAAGTTTCCGTGCCGGTGATTTTCGGCGTCCTGACGACGATCGCCGCCTTTCTGCCGATCCTGCTGATTGGAGGGCAGATGGGCGCCTTCTTCAATGTCATCGGCGGAGTCGTCGTGTTCTGCCTGATCGCCAGCCTCGTCGAATCGCAGTTGATTCTTCCCGGCCACATCGCCCATCGCAAGACCGAAGGCTATTGGTTCGAGCATAGCGCCGCCGTTCGCAAGTGGCAGGCTTTTCAGGGCGCCATCGCCACCGGCCTCGAGCATTTCACCGAACACGGCTACCGGCGCGCCTTGCAGCGCGTGCTCGAATACCGCTACGTCTGCTGGGCCTTCGCCACTGGAGTCATCATCATCACCATGGCGCTCGTTTTCAGCGGTCGGGTGATTTTCCAGTTCATGCCCGGAGTCGAAGGCGACACCCTGTTCGCATCGGTCGAAATGCCCCCTGGCGTTCCCGTTGGCATCACCCAGGCTGCGGTTTCCCGGATCGAGTCGGCCGCTATTGAGCTCGCAGCCGAGCTCGAAGCCGAATTCGACGCCTTGCAGGCCCAGGGCGCCGCTCCCGCTGAGGCCGAATCCGCAGTCAACAGCATTCTGACCGTGATTGGCGGCCGCGCCCCCCGGGGCGGCCCCGGCGACGACAGCGGCCCCAACGCGGGATCGAGCAATACCGCCGAAGTCGTCATGTACCTGGCGCCGTTTTTCGAACGCGGCCGGATCAGCTCGGAAGTGATTCGCGACCGCTGGCGTGACAAGGTCGGGACGATTCCCGACGCCCTCGAGCTGACTTTCGTCTCCGACGTCTTTTCTGCGGGGGACGCATTGAATTTCCGCCTCGAGGGGCGCGACGAGCAAAGCCTGCAAATCGCCGCGAAGCAGTTGCAAGAGGAACTTGCCAGATACCCCGGAGTGTTCGACATCAGCGATTCGTTCCGCGCCGGCAAGCAGGAAGTGCAGATCAGCATTCTCGAACGCGGCAAGACCCTCGGCCTGACCTTGAACGACGTCGCCAGGCAGGTGCGTCAGGCATTCTACGGCGCCGAGGCCCAGCGGATTCAGCGCGGCACTGACGACATTCGCGTCATGGTGCGCTACCCAGAGGACGAGCGGCGCTCGCTGGGCAATCTCGAATCGCTGATGATCCGCACTCCCGCAGGTGCCGAAGTGCCTTTTCTCAGCGTCGCCGATTTCAGCTTGGGCAACGGCTACTCCTTCATCAGCCGGCAAAACGGGCGGCGCATCATCACCGTCCGTGCCGATGTCGATCGCAGCGTCGTCACGCCTGACGAGATCCGCTCGCAGATGATCGCCACCTTCGCCAGCGACTGGCGGCGCAATCTCGATGTTGTCATGGTTCTTGGTGGCGAAGGCGAAAGGCAGCTCGAGTCGGTCAACCAGATTTTCAGCCTTGTGCCGCTGGCCCTGCTCGTCATTTTCAGCCTGCTGGCGATACCGTTGCGCTCGTACAGCCAGCCGCTCATCATCATGAGCGTCATTCCCTTCGGCGCCATCGGCGCGATTTGCGGCCATTACATCATGGGCGCTGACCTGGTGTTCTTCTCGCTGCTCGGCATCATCGCCTTGAGCGGCGTAGTGGTTAACGCCAGCCTTGTGCTTGTAGTGACGGTGAACCGGCTGCGCACCGATGGCATGGGAATGGTGAACGCGGTCGCCAAGGCCGGCGAATTGCGTTTCCGGCCGATCATCCTGACCTCGATCACGACCTTCATCGGCCTGGTGCCGCTGATCTTCTCAGCCAACCCGACGACGTTCTTCATCGTGCCGATGGCGATATCGCTCGCTTTCGGCGTGCTGTTCGCGACCGTCATCACGCTGTTTCTGGTACCGAGCCTGTATCTGATCCTGCACGACCTGATCGGCCACAGCGACACCAGGGAAGACCGCAAGCTCGCCTACCAGGGCTGAGGGAGGCCGGGCGCTACGCTGTCGGCGCCACTGCGGGCTGTCACCAGGAATTGCATCGTCATGGCTCTCCACGCTGCCATGGCGAGTTGCCGCGAGCGACGAAGCGCGTCAGCCCCGAGCCGGCGACGGGCCGGGAAACCGGTCCTTCGGCGACCAGGATATTGCCTTCCGGGTCCACCGCAACGCCTTCGCCCATGGCGCCTTCCCAGCGACCGTCCAATGCGTAGTGCGGCGGCACGAAAGACGTCACTTGGTCGCGGCTCGCATGGCCGATGCGGATTCCGGTTCGCCAGCCGGGATTGCGCGCGGGATTCGATTCGGAATCGATCGCGTAGAGATTGTCCTCGTCGTCGATGAACAGCCCGCTGACGCGGCCGAACTGGTAGTACGAGTCGAGGCGGTTGCCCTGCTGATCGAAAATCTCGATGCGGTGATTGCCCCGGTCCGCAACGAACAGTCGGCCCTGGGAATCCATCTCCAACGCGTGGGGAGTGCGGAACTGGCCTTCGCCAGAGCCGATCTCGCCCCATTCCATGAGAAAATTGCCCTCGCTGTCGAACTTCAGGATGCGGCCGGTGGCGCCATCGGGGGGAGTGTCGTTCTGCCCGTCGTGGCCGTCGGCGACGAAGATGTCGCCATTCGGCGCGACGTGTACGTCGCAGGGCCCGTTGAGCTGGCCCGGGCCGTTCCCAGGCTGACCGGCAGTGCCCAGTGTCATCAGCACTTCGCCTCCGGGGCTGAACTTGAACACCTGGTGCCCTTTCGTGCCTGCCTCGTTGCCGAGGGAGTCGGTCACCCAGACATTGCCTTCGCCATCGACGTGAATGCCATGGGGCCGCACGAACAGGCCGGCGCCAAAACTCATCAGCACTTCGCCGCTGAAGCGGTCGATCTTGAGGATCGGGTCGACGAGGCTGTCCTCGCATCCGCCAGCGAGGGCGATTCCGCCGCAGCGGTCATAGGCCCAGATCTGGCCCTCGGGGCCGATATCGACTCCCGCAGTCGAGCCCCATTGGCGATCATCGGGCAGCGTGACCCATTCCTTGATGACGCCGGGAGCGGGATTCGGCAGTGGCTCGTCGGCCGGGTCGGCGAGCTCGCCGGACTGCCCGTAGGCGGCCGGGGAGGCGAGGCAGGCGCTAGCGATCAGCAGATGCAAGGGCCGCAGCAGCGAGCTTCGCAAGGTCGTTTCCATCGCTTCCTCCAGCTTGCGCGGAAACGGTGAGATTAGCATGGTTGCACCGGCCAGGGTTATCATCGCGCCAGGTTCCGCATCAGGGATGTTCCCATGTTCGAAAAATACGCAATGATTGCCTTGTACTTCAGCGTGCTCGCCACGCTTGGCTGGCTCGCGGCGCGGCGCATCCGCAACATGAGCGATTTCGTCATCGGCGGCAAGCGGCTTGGTTTCTGGGTCGCCGCGTTCTCGGCCCAGGCGACCGGCGAATCGGCCTGGCTACTGCTCGGAGTTACCGGCATGGGCGCCATGTTCGGCTTTTCCGCGTACTGGATCGTCGTTGGCGAAGTGCTCGGGGTCGCGGTGGCGTGGTTCTGCATGGCGCCGCGTTTCAAGCAGCTCACCGACCACTACCGGTCGATGACGGTGATCGACTACCTGGTCAGCCGCTTTCAGTCATCGACTCCCACCCTGCGCGTGATTTCGGCGCTGTCGCTGTGTTTTTTCGTGCTCATCTACATCTCCGCGCAAATCGATGCGACGGGCTCGGCGTTCGCCTCGTTCCTCGAATGGGACTATCTGACGGGCGCCATCGTCGGTTTTGCCGTCGTCGCGGCCTATTGCATTGCCGGCGGCTTTCTCGCCGCAGCCTGGACCGACATGTTCCAGGGAGCGATGATGCTGCTCTGCCTGGTGATGCTCCCTGTGGTCGCTTGGTTCTCGCTCAGCGAATCCGACGCGATCTACGCCGGCCTGCAAGCGATCGATCCCGCCCTGGTCAACATCTGGGGCGCCGGCGGACTCACCTTGATGAACGGCCTCGTGGCGTTTGGCCTCGTTGCCATCGGCCTCGGCTTTCTCGGCTCGCCGCAGATCTTCGCCAGAATGATCGCGATTCGCAGCAATGCCCAGGTCCACCGCGGCAAATGGGTCGCGGTGACGTTCACGATCCTGGCCAGTTTCTGCGCGGTCAGCATCGGCATCCTCGGCCGCTACCTGTTCACCGAGGCGGGAGTGGCGCCCGATGCGGCATTGGGCAAAGGCGCCGAAGGCGTGTTGCCGCAACTCGTCGAACATGTGTTCCCGCCATGGATCGTTGGCCTGTATGTCGCTGCGGTGCTGGCGGCGATCATGTCGACGGTCTCGTCGCTGCTCGTCATGGCCGCAGGCTCCCTGACCCACGACCTTTACGAACGCTTGCTCAACCCCAGCCTCGGCGACGCCGCCGCAGCGAGCCTGTGCCGCAAGGTCACTCTGGCGATGGCGCTCGTGGCGCTTGCTCTGGCGATCACCGTCTCGGTGCTGTCTCCCGGACGGACCATCTTCTGGTTCGTCATCTTCGGCTGGTCGGGAATCGCTGCGACTTTCTGCCCGATGATCATCCTGTCGCTATGCTGGTCGAAATTCACCGAACGCGGAGCGATCGCCTCGATGATCGCGGGCTTCGCCATGACGATCATCAGCAAGTTCGTGCTGCAGGAGCTCGACGGCGTCGGCGAATACTTCACCGCCCTGGAAACGATGCCGCCATCGTTCCTGTTCGCCCTGCTCACAGGCTGGGCAGTATCGCTGCTCTGGCCAACACAGGCACTCGAAACCAAATACCGCACCGACCTGCAATCCCTGCCCACTCAGCCCAAAACCAACACCCCAGCAACCGAACAATGAAAAGAGCTTCGGGGTAGGGCCATGACTGCGTGGCGAGCTTGACTTGCGCATGGCTTCGCTGATACCTTCCGCAGTCATTTCAGCCATTCCATTCGAGAACGATTTCCTGCGATGAAGACGGAAGAGACGGAAGAACTGTTAAAGGGACTGCTCGATACTGGCAGGTTTGTGCCTGGCGATCTGCTGCAGTGTCGCAGCAAGAACGATCATCAGATCCATAGCGGCACCCTGACCATCGATGGTGGCGTCGAAGATTATCGGCAGCACCAATTTTCCGATCCAATCGCCTGGGCCAAGTCGCTGGGCCATAGTCCCGATCAGGCCTGGGATGCCGTGGAGATTCACGGGCGCTACACCTTGCGACACGAGAAGGATGCATATCTTGCCGAGCAGGAAGAGGATGAGGATGGACTGGAAAGCGTTCCCGACGAGGAAGAGGCGATCACGAATCCATTCAATCCGGAAAAGATCAAAGTTTTTAACAAGAACCTGCTCGTCGGTCTACTCGTGAAGCGCATGGAGAATGGAGAAATCAAAACACCAAGATTCCAACGCAAGGCGGGAATATGGAAGGATGATCGCAAGAGCAGGCTGATCGAGTCGCTATTGCTTCGCATACCCATTCCGGTCTTCTATTTTGCTGCCGACAAGTCCGACAATTGGAATGTAGTCGATGGTCTGCAAAGAACAACGGCAATTTTCGAATTTGTGCAAGAGCAAAAATACAAATTGAGCGGATTGCAATATCTGAAAAAGCATGAAGGAAAGGTCTACGAAGATTTGCCTCGATCAATGCAGCGGCGAATCGAAGAAACCGAACTGACCGTCAATGTCATTGATCCAGACACGCCGAAGGAAGTCACTTTCAATATTTTCCATCGAATCAACACCGGCGGAATGCAGTTGACGAGGCAGGAAATCCGGCACGCGCTCCATGAAGGACCAGTGCTTGGATTTCTCAAGGATTTGGCGGAGTCGGACGAATTTCTCGCGGCCACTCAAAGATCGGTCAATCCCGAACGTTTGGCCGATCAGGAACTCGTGCTTCGTTTTCTCGCCTTCTTCGAGCGTGGCTGGGAGTCGTATCAAGCACGTGACGAGCTTGACCGGTGGCTTGGTAGCACCATGGAGCAGATCAATGCAATGAAAGATCGTCAGCGAGGCGACTTGAGATTAGCTTTTCTGGGTGCCATGAAAACAGCATCGGACATATTTCAGAAATACGCCTTTCGCAAGCGGACCAAGCTCAATGATCGGAAATATCCCATCAACAAGGCGCTTTTCGAGAGCTGGAGTGTCGCCCTGGCCAGGCTTCAGCCTGCCCAACGCGAGAAGCTCGTGGACTGCAAAAACGACGTGGTTCGCAAGTCGATCAAATTGATGAGAGACAAGGACTTTGTCGATTCGGTGACCACCGCCACAGGTGGCTACAAGAAAGTCCATTACCGATTCGACAAAGTCGATCAACTTGTCAAGGAGTGCCTGAATTGCTGACCCATATCAAGCTGCAAAACTTCAAGGCGTTCCATTCGCTGGAGCTATCCTGTGCGCCGTTGACGCTACTGTGCGGGCTGAACGGCGCCGGAAAAAGCAGCGTTTTCCAGTCCTTGCTCGTATTTCGTCAATCGGCCCGGTCAGGAGCTCTTGGTCGGTCACCTCCGCGAATCGATCTCAATGGCCCGCTTGTTGAAGTGGGGACCATCGAGGACGCCCGCCATGAAGAGGCTGGCAGTGATCTGCTGAGATTCGAATGGGCGAGCAGGACGAACAGCGAGCAAGGCCAGTTCCTGGGAATGTCTTTCCGGCAGCCGAACGAACAGGATGTGCGAGGCGATCAGCTAGTGGCAGTCCATGATGGTGTTCAAGACGTAGAACCTGATCGAGGTTGGGCTAACTTTTTGCTTTCGAGTTGGTCTAACATTCCGCCTTTGGGCGGTGACATGCACCACGTCGATGCCGAGAGGATCGGGCCTCGTAAGTGGCATCACCGTTCCGAAACCAGGGCGCGGCGGCAGTTGCTTGGAAGCCACGGCGAATACGCGTTGAACTTTCTTTCGGAAGAGGCCGAGGCAGAGAAACTGCCGCTCGGCGACCCTCGCGCAGATGGCGTGCAAAGTCGAAAAAGGCTGGACATCGCCAATCGCTGGCTGGAACAGGTGAGCCCCGGCGCCCGGATCAACATCAACAACACCATTGTCCAGGCGGATGCGCTCGTTTCCGGGTTTTCGTTCGAACGGCGCGATGACGTCGCAACGCGCAGCTTCCGCGCGACCAATGTCGGATTTGGCCTGTCATACGTGTTGCCGGTAGTGGCTGCGCTGCTTGTGCGACCAGGCGCCTTGTGCCTGATCGAGAACCCGGAAGCGCACCTGCACCCCAGGGGCCAGTCGCGGCTGGCCGGGCTTTTCGTGCAGGCGGCCAGGGCAGGAGTGCAAGTGCTGGTCGAAACGCATAGCGACCATTTTCTTGATGGCGTGCGGCTCGCGGTGCGGGATGGGCAGATCCGCCCGAACCAGGTGGCGATCCACTATTTCGAGAGAGATGGCGCGCGCGTGTCAGTGACTTCTCCGGAAGTCGGCGCTGACGGGCGCCTGTCCCACTGGCCCGAAGGATTTTTCGATCAGCACGAAGAGAATCTTGCGCGACTGCTCGCGCCGAAGGGCTGAATCGCTTCCTCGGCCATCCCCATGAGAGAAATGGTGCTCAATCATGCAAGTCTGGCGTCGGTGAGCGGCACCGATGCATCCAGTCAGATCGCGGATCTCGCCAAGGGCATGGCGGCCCTGCTTGTTGACGGTGTGGCAGCGAACTTGATTCGCGCCTCGATATCGCTGTTCGAGTTGCGCTTTGCGTGTGGTGAGACTTTCGTTGACGTGTTGCGGTCGAATCGGGACGTCTTCGTGTTTTTCCTGAAGCTATCGCAAAAGGCGCCACTGGATGACGGCTTGGCAAAAGATGCAGGCAGCCGCCTCTTGGCCTGCGAGAGCCAGCATATGGCAGCAGAGGACGCCGCACCGCTCCTCGTTTGCGCGATCACCGATTCCATCGCGGTCGGGCTGCCTTCATTGCCCGAATGGGACCGCGATTCATTGCTCGTCGAGTTTCAGGAGCTGCTCGAATCGGGCGAGATGACATCTGACGCTATAACGATCGACAACCTCACTCGGGCGTCACACGCGCAATCGATCATTTCCCGGTATCGCAACCGGCAGCGAGCCGAAGCGAGTGCGGAGGGACTTTGGGCCAACCGCTCCCAG
>RKSA01000036.1 GCA_007571115.1 Gammaproteobacteria bacterium | reverse complement strand
TCATTCCAGTGCTTGCACCCAGGAAGCTCCCAGCCCGCGCAGCAGTTTTTCCAAGAACCAAGTGGTTGAATGGATTTCCAAAAATCCGGTTTCCAACAGCGGGACGAACCCCCTGCCACTACCACTACCATGCTTTATTCTCTTGAATACATATCGAACAATCGGCTTAGAAGGTATACTTCAGCGCCTGATTGCACCTGTTGGGCAGAACGATGCAATACCCAAAGCATTTCGATGTCATTGTCGTCGGTGGGGGCCATGCCGGAACCGAGGCTGCGCTTGCTGCGGCCCGGCTTGGCGCGGCGACCTTGCTCATCACCCACAACATCGAGACCATCGGCCAGATGTCGTGCAATCCCGCCATCGGCGGCATCGGCAAAAGCCATCTGGTGCGGGAAATCGATGCTCTTGGGGGGGCGATGGCCGTAGCTGCCGATGCTGCGGGAATCCACTTCCGCGTTCTCAATGCGAGCAAGGGCGCCGCAGTGCGAGCGACCCGGGCCCAGGCCGACCGAGCGCTGTACCGCGCAGCGATCCGCCGTACAGTCGAGCAGCAGGCTGGCCTGTCGCTATTGCAGCAATCGGTCGAAGACTTGCTCGTCGAGGGAGACCGCGTCGCTGGTGTCATGACCGGCCTCGGAATCGAGATTCGCAGCCGGGCCGTGATCCTCACCACGGGAACCTTCCTTGGCGGGAGCATTCATGTCGGGCTGTCGAACAGTTCGGGGGGGCGCGCAGGAGACCCTCCCGCCCTCGCCCTGGCAAGGCGCCTGCGCGAGCTGCCATTGCGCATCGAGCGGCTGAAAACCGGCACGCCGCCGAGGCTCGATGCGAAAACCCTCGATTTCTCGGCCATGCAAGTGCAGCCAGGGGACGAGCCAAGGCCGGTGATGTCGTTCCTCGGTCGCCGCGAGCAGCATCCGCGCCAGCTCGATTGCCATGTCACTTCGACCAACGAGTCCTGCCACGAAATCATTCGCGGCGCTTTGGACCGTTCGCCGATGCACGCCGGCCTGATCGACGGCATCGGGCCGCGCTACTGCCCGTCGATCGAGGACAAGGTGACGCGCTTTGCCGACAAGGCCTCGCACCAGATATTCGTCGAGCCCGAAGGGCTTGAGGCTGCGGAAATCTACCCCAACGGCATTTCGACGAGCCTGCCCTTTGACGCTCAGCTCGCCATGGTGCGGAGCATCCGAGGTTTCGAGAACGCGCACATCACTCGCCCCGGCTACGCGATCGAGTACGACTTCCTCGATCCGAGGGATTTGCATTACTCGCTGGAAAGCAAGTTTGTCCCCGGCCTGTACCTCGCTGGCCAAGTCAATGGCACGACCGGCTACGAGGAAGCCGCAGCCCAGGGCCTGCTCGCAGGGATCAATGCTGCCCGCGCGGTTGCGGGCAAGGACTACTGGTGCCCGCGCCGCGATCAGGCCTATCTTGGCGTGCTCGTCGATGACCTGATCCGCCTCGGCACCAACGAGCCCTACCGCATGTTCACGAGCCGCGCCGAATACCGCCTCAGCCTGCGCGAAGACAACGCCGACCTGCGGCTGACGCCAACGGGTCGCGCAATGGGGCTCGTCGATGACTCGCGCTGGAGCTTCTTCGAGGCGAAGCGCGAATTGCTCGAGCGCGAGTCCCAGCGCCTGCGCGAGCATCGGGTCAGCCCGGCTAGCGAAGCGGGGAAAAGGCTCGGTGCGGTGCTGGGCCGCCCGCTCTCGCGAGAGCATACCCTCGCGGAACTGCTTGCGCGCCCCGAATTGCGCCATGGCGATCTGCTCGAGCTTGGCGCAGCGCAGGCATCGCCTGTCAGCGGCTCTCCCCAGGAAGAACAGCTCGCCGAGCAGGTCGCCGAACAGGTCGAGATACAGCTTAAGTACCGGGGCTACATCGAGCGGCAGCAAGCCGAAATCGAGCGCCTTCGCCACCAGGAAGGCACGGAAATTCCGGCGGATTTCGATTATGCAGCGATTTCCGGGCTGTCCAACGAGGTCAGGCAGAAACTGGCTGCGGCGCGGCCTGAAAACGTCGGTCGCGCTGCGCGAATTCCCGGCATGACTCCGGCGGCGCTGTCGCTCATCCTGGTGCATTTGCAGAAACACCAGTTGATCCGGCGCAAGGCGAGTTGACCGAAAGCCGCCATCGCGGCAACGAGGCCGCAGCCTGCGCCGGCGAACTGTGCAAGGCCGCCCAGGCCATGCGCGCGTCGTTGAGCGAGGCTGGCGCCGCCATCCTGATCGAGTACCTGCACTTGCTGGAACGATGGAATGCGCGCTTCAATCTGTCCAGCATCGATGGAATCAGGCAAATGGTCGACCGGCACTTGCTCGACAGTCTGGCGGTCGCTCCCTGGGTGAGCGGCGAGACCGTCGTCGATGCAGGAAGCGGAGCGGGTCTGCCGGGAATCCCCCTGGCGGTCGCGTTTCCGGAGAAAAACTTCGTCCTGATCGACAGCAACGGCAAGAAAGCGCGTTTCCTGTTCCAGGCCAAGACGAGCCTGGGTCTCGACAACGTTCGCGTCGAGCATGGCCGTGTTGAGGACTACGATGGTCCTGCCCAGCTCGTCACCTGCCGCGCCCTCGCTCCCCTGCCCGACTGCGTGAGCAAGACGAGGCATCTGCTCGCGAAAGGCGCGACCTTGCTGGTCATGGCTGGCCGGGCGCCACGAGCCGAAGCGGAGAAGCTGCCAGCGCCGTTCCAGCTCGAGTTCCTCGAACGCGTCGAGGTTCCCGGGGCGTCGAGCCGTCACGTCGTCGGAATCGGTTGTCGGCAGCGATCGACTTGTGGGGAGCGCTCCAGGCAGGAACGCTCATGAGTTCGATGCTGGCGATCGCGAACCAGAAAGGCGGGGTCGGCAAGACCACGACAGCGATCAACCTCGCCGCCTCGCTGCATGTGACGCGCAACTCGGTGCTGCTGGTCGACATCGACCCCCAAGGCAATGCGACGATGGGTTGCGGCGTGGCGAAGAACGCGCTGGGGAAGTCGATCTGCGACTGCCTGATGGCCGAGGCATCGCTCGATGAGGCCCTGGTCAGGGAAGTCAACGGTGGATTCGACCTGTTGCCGGCCAATGGCGACCTGGTCGCAGCCGAGCTCTGGCTCAAGGAGCGCAGCGACATGCACGGTCGCCTTCGCGAATTGCTCAATCCCGTGCGCGGCAGCTACGATTTCATCCTGATCGACTGCCCGCCGTCGCTGAACGTCTTGACGGTCAACGCATTGACCGCTGCGGACGGTTTGGTGATCCCCATGCAATGCGAGTACTATGCCCTCGAAGGCCTGTCGGCGCTCGTCGAAACCGTCGAGGCGATCCGCGCGAGCTTCAATCCCCGCTTGAAGATCGAGGGAATCGTCCGCACCATGTACGATCCGCGAACGAGACTGACCGCCGAAGTCAACAAGCAGCTTGTCGAGTTCTTCGGCAAGGCAGTGTACCGCACGGTGGTGCCGCGCAATGTTCGCTTGGCCGAAGCGCCGAGCTTCGGCAAGCCCGCGATCATCCATGATCGCCGCTCGCGGGGCTCGACGGCGTATCTGGCATTGGCGGGGGAGCTGCTGCGCAGGCACGACGAGAACGAGAAGAGCGGGAAGAACGGGAAGAGGTAGCAAAGATGCAGCGGAATTTGGGCAGGGGGCTGGAAGCCTTGCTGGGAGGGAGAGACCGGGGCTCGATGGCCGAACTGCTCGAAGACTCTCCGGCCGATGCGAAGCGCGAGCACGAGCTGCAGCAGATTCCCGTCGAGCAGATCGTCCCCGGCAAGAATCAGCCTCGCCAGGACATGCGCGCCCAGGCCCTCGAAGAGCTCGCGCAGTCGATCCATCGCCAGGGAGTCATGCAGCCGGTCGTGGTGCGCAAGACCGATGATGGCCAATTCGAGCTGATTGCCGGCGAGCGCCGCTGGCGCGCCTGCCAGATGAGCGGCGTGAAAACGATTCCCGCCATCATCAAGTCGGTCTCGGAACGCGACGCGCTCAGCATGGCGCTGATCGAGAACATCCAGCGCGAGGATCTCAATCCGCTCGAACAGGCCGTGGCCTTGCAGCGGCTGCAACAGGAATTCGATCTGACCCAGCAGGATGTCGCCAACGCGGTTGGAAAGTCCCGGGTCGCCGTGGCCAACCTGCTGCGCCTGCTCGGCCTCGAGCCCGAAACCCGCGTGATGCTCGAGCGGGGCGAACTCGAAATGGGCCACGCCCGGGCCCTGCTCGCCATCGATGGCCCGAGGCAGGTCGAACTCGCCAGGCAGGTCGCGCGCAAGTCGCTGTCGGTTCGCCAGACCGAGGAACTCGTCCGCCACGAGCTCGCCAGCGAGGAGCGGGGCGAGGCCGAAGACCCGCCGCGCCGCGACCCCGACCTGTTGCGACTCGAGGAAAACCTGATGGAAAAGCTCGGCGCCAGGGTCGCAATCCAGCATACCGCCAAGGGCAAGGGCAGGCTCGTCATCAATTACGGCAGCGTCGCCGAGCTCGAAGGCATCCTCGCCCACATCAACTGACCAGGCCGGCACAGTGTGTTGCGAAGCCGCAGCCATCTCCCTATAATGCGCGTGCCTTGGCGATAGCCTGACAGTGCCTTCGAGTGCAGCCCAGCAAGGTCATCCTCGCGCAATTGATCGGCCCAGCCCTGCTTGCCGCAACGTTTCTGTTGACGACGAACGAGGCTGTTGCCCTGTCAGTGTTGACCGGCGGCCTGATCAGCGCAGTGTCGAACGGCTATTTCGCGATGCAGGCGTTCCGCCACCAGGGTGCCGAGAACGCCGACAAGGTCGTCAGGAGTTTCCTGAAGGGAGGAATCGGCAAGGTCGTCGTCGCGGCCCTGCTGTTTGCCTTGAGCTTCAATTATCTGGAAAACCTGAATGCGACGGCGCTGTTTGCGGGTTTCCTGCTTGCTCATTTCATCGGCATATGGGTAACGGGCCGGATGATCTCCGGCGCAGCCGCGACAGACGGGGCAACGAGCGCGAAGGCAAACGGAACAACGAAAGGTAGCGATCAGAATCATGGCAAAGGCGGAAGCTGAGTCGCAAACGGTCCAGGACTACATCGTCCATCACCTGGCGAATCTGACCTGGGGCCGTCATCCCGACGGACATTGGGGCCTCGCCCATACCCCCGAGGAGGCGGCGGAAATGGGTTTCCTGGCGATCCACGTCGATACCATGGGCTGGTCGCTGGCGATCGGAGCGGCCTTTCTGCTCTGGTTCCGCTGGGTCGGCCTGCGCGCCACGGCGCACAAACCCGGCGCTATCCAGAACTTCGTCGAAATGATTTTCGAGTTTGTCGACAATCGCGTCAGCGAAGGCTTCATGTTCAAGAATCGCCTGATCGCCCCCCTCTCCCTGACGCTGTTCATCTGGATCCTGCTGATGAACACGATGGATCTGGTTCCTGTGGACTGGATTACCGGAATAGCCGCCCTGATCGGCGAGCACGTGTTCGGCTTCCACCACATGCCGTTCAAGATCGTGCCGACGACTGACCCGAACATCACCATGGGAATGGCGCTCAACGTCTTTTTGCTGGTCATCTGGTATTCGATCAAGAACAAGGGACTCGGCGGCTTCCTCGGCGAGCTCGCCTTTCATCCGTTCGGCAAGTGGATGATGCCCTTCAATCTGATGATCGAGATACCGACCTTGCTGGCAAAGCCCGTTTCGCTGGGATTGCGGCTGTTCGGCAACCTGTACGCCGGCGAATTGCTGTTCCTGCTGATCGCCGCACTGCTCGGGCTGTACCAGTTGCCCGCGCATTTCGTCTGGGCGGTGTTCCACCTGCTGGTGGTGCCATTGCAGGCGTTCGTCTTCATGATGCTGACCATTGTGTATCTCAATGCGGCCCATGAACCCGCTCACTGAGTTGGAAAACCTGAGAGAACCGAAAATCGGAGGATAGACAGAGATGGAAATGATATTGGCTTTCACTGTGCTGGGAGTGTTGCTGGTGCTGGGAATGGGAGCGCTTGGCACGGCGATCGGCTTTGGCATTCTCGGCGGCAAGTTTCTGGAGGGCTCTGCCCGCCAGCCCGAGCTCGCGCCGCAGTTGCAGGGGCGGATGTTCCTCGTCGCCGGCCTGATCGACGCGGTAACGATGATCGGCATCGGCATCGGCATGTGGTTCACCTTCGCCAACCCCTACCTGGCGGCGCTTGCTGGCTGATCGGCAATAGCCCTGCCCGCAGGAGACCCTAGTGAATATCAACCTGACCATCATCGGACAGTCGATCGCTTTCGCGGTGTTCGTGTGGTTCTGCGTCAAGCACGTCTGGCCGCTGTTTGCCAACGTGCTCGAAGAGCGCAAGCGAACGATCGCCGACGGGCTCGAAGCGGCTGCCGAAGGCGAGCGCAAGCTCGAATCGGCCAGCCGCGACTCGGCCGAGCGGCTCGAGCAGGCCAAGGCCTCTGCGGCAGACATCATCGATCAGGCGAACCGGCGCGCAGCGCAGATCATCGACGATGCCAAGCAGCAGGCGCGAGTCGAGGCTGATCGCATCATGGCCGCGAACCAGGCCGAGATCGAGCAGGAGGCGAATCGTGCCAGAGAGGAACTGCGCGGCCAGGTCTCGGTGATCGCCATCGCCGGCGCCGAGAAGGTGCTCGGCCGCGCCATCGACCAGAGCGCCAACGAGGCGATGCTCAACGAGCTCGCTGCGGAGCTGTAAGGCGGATCATGGCGGACCCGATCACCTTGGCCCGGCCCTATGCGAAGGCGGCTTTCCAGTCGGCGCTCGAAGCGAACGCCCTTGCCGACTGGTCGCGAATGCTTGGCCTGGCGGCGGCTGTAAGCGCCGCTCCCGCAGTGTACGAGGCCCTGACCGACCCGGCGCGCTCCCGCGAGCAGGCTGCAGCGATGTTCCAGCAACTGTGTGGCGACGAATTGAACGGAAAGGTCCGCAACCTGATCAGCCTGCTCGCGGAAAACCGGCGGCTGACCTTGCTGCCGCAGGTCCACGCGCTGTTCGACGAGCTCAAGGCGAACGAGCAAAAGAGCGTCGATGTCGAGCTCGTCAGCGCCTTTCCCGTTAGCGAAACCGTCTCGCGCAAATTGGCCGAGGCTCTGGAAAAGCGCTTGCAACGAGACATCAGGCTGACGACGAAGATCGACCCCGGCCTGATCGGCGGTGCCGTGATCCGTGCTGGCGACAAGGTCATGGACAGCTCGATCCGGGGCAAGCTGACCAAGCTCGCCGAAACCATGAATACCTGACTGTGGAAAAACCCAGGAAAACGACATGCAACAACTGAATCCAGCGGAAATCAGTGAAATCATCAAACAGCGCATCGACAGCCTCGACACTTCGGTGCAGGCGCGCAACGAGGGCACGATTGTCAGCGTGCTCGACGGCATCATCCGCATTCATGGCCTCACCGAGGTCATGTACGGCGAAATGATCGAGTTCGAGGGGGGCGTCTACGGCATGGCGCTGAATCTCGAGCGCGATTCGGTAGGCGCGGTGGTGCTAGGCGACTATCTCGAACTCAGGGAGGGCCAAAGCTGCCGTTGCACAGGGCGCATCCTCGAGGTTCCGGTGGGCCCCGAGCTCGAAGGCCGCGTCGTCGACGCTCTCGGCAGGCCCGTCGATGGCAAGGGTCCGGTCGGAGCGAGCATGACCGACGCGATCGAGAAAGTCGCCCCGGGAGTGATCGCGCGGCAGTCGGTCGCGCAGCCCGTGCAAACCGGACTCAAGTCGATCGACTCGATGACGCCGATCGGCCGCGGCCAGCGCGAGCTCATCATCGGCGACCGCGAAGTCGGCAAGACCGCCATCGCCATCGACACGATCATCAACCAGAAAGGCAAGGATCTGAAATGCATCTACGTCGCGATCGGGCAGAAAGCCTCGTCGATCGCCAACGTGGTACACAAGCTCGAGGAACACGGCGCAATGGAATACACCATCGTCGTTTCGGCGAGCGCCTCCGACCCAGCTTCCATGCAGTTCATCGCGCCGTATTCGGGCTGCAGCATGGGCGAGTACTACCGCGACCGCGGCCAGGACGCCCTCATCATCTACGACGACCTGACCAAGCAGGCCTGGGCGTATCGACAGATCTCGCTGCTGCTGCGCCGCCCGCCGGGCCGCGAAGCCTATCCCGGCGACGTCTTCTACCTGCATTCGCGGCTGCTGGAGCGGGCTTCCCGGGTCAACGCCAACTACGTCGAGCAGTTCACCAATGGCGAGGTGACCGGCGCCACCGGCTCGCTCACCGCACTGCCGATCATCGAGACCCAGGCCGGTGACATCTCGGCCTTCGTTCCGACCAATGTCATTTCCATCACCGACGGCCAGATCTTCCTCGAAACCGACCTGTTCAATTCGGGAATCCGCCCGGCGATGAATCCGGGGATTTCGGTTTCCCGGGTCGGCGGTGCGGCCCAGACCAAGATCATCAAGAAGCTCGGCGGCGGAATCCGCATCTCGCTCGCGCAGTATCGCGAGCTCGCGGCCTTCGCGGCGTTTGCCTCGGACCTCGACGACGACACCCGGGCGAGGCTCGAGCACGGCCAGCGCGTCACCGAACTGATGAAGCAGAAGCAGTATTCCCCGATGTCGGTGGCGGAAATGGCGGTTTCGCTGTACGCCGCCAACGAGGGCTATCTGCGCGACATCGCCCTGAACAAGGTGCTCGATTTCGAAAACGCGCTGCTTTCGTACATGAATGACGAACACGAGGAACTGCTCGCCCACGTCAACGCCACCGGCGCCTTCGACGACGAAATCGAGGCGAAGTTCAAGACGGCGATCGAGCAGTTCAAGGCCACCCAGACCTGGTAGGCCGGGCGAAGCGGCACAAGCACAAGAGGCGATCGAGGCAATGGCCCGAGGCAAGGAAATCCGCAACAAGATCTCGAGCATCCGCAACACGCAAAAGATCACCAAGGCGATGGAAATGGTTTCCGCGAGCAAGATGCGGAAGGTCCAGGAGCGCATGCGCCTCGGCAAGCCCTATGCGAGGCACATCCGCGACATGATCGGCCACATCGCGACGTCCTCTTCCGAATACCGCCACGGCTATTTCGAGAACCGCGAGGTGCGTCGCGTCGCCTACATCGTCGTTTCGACCGATCGGGGCCTTTGCGGCGGCTTGAACATCAATGCCTTCAAGGCGACGGTTGCCTCGATGCGAGAGTGGCGCGAGCGCAATGTCGAGATCGATGTCTGCACCGTCGGTGCGCGGGCAGCGACGTTCTTCAACAAGTACGGCGGCAATGTCGTCGCCGCAGTGCGCAATCTCGGCGACCAGCCGTCGCTTGCCGATGTCATCGGCGCGGTCAAGGTCGTGCTCGACAAGTTCGACAACGGCGAGATCGACAAGCTGTTCATCATCAGCAACGAGTTCGTCAACACGATGCTGCATCGCCCCATGGTCGAGCAGTTGCTGCCCCTGCTGCCGGCCAGGGACGAGTATCTCAAGCACCACTGGGACTACATCTACGAGCCCGAGGCGAAGAAGCTGCTCGATGGTCTGCTGTTGCGCTACATCGAGTCCCAGGTGTACCAGTCGGTGGTGGAAAACATCGCCTGCGAACAGGCGGCGCGGATGATCGCCATGAAGAACGCCTCGGAAAATGCCGGCGATCTCATGGACGAGCTCGAGCTCGCGTACAACAAGGAACGTCAGGCAGCGATCACCCAGGAACTGTCGGAAATCGCCGCAGGCGCTGCGGCAGTGTGAGGCGCCGCAGCGAAGGTGCCGTAGCGAGAGTGCCGCAGCAAAAGTATCGTAGCGAAAAGAGCAGGCGAAAGGCATTTCACACAGAGTGAAGCAAGCAACCCAGAGTAAAGGCAAAGGCAAAGGAAAAGGTAGAGGAAATGAGTAGCGGTCGAATCGTGCAAATCATCGGCGCCGTCATCGACGTGGAGTTCGAGCGGCAAAGCGTCCCCCAGGTATATGACGCGCTGACCATCGACGACAGTGACATCACTCTCGAAGTGCAGCAGCAACTCGGCGACGGTGTTGTCCGCACCATCGCTCTCGGCAGCACCGAAGGGCTGCGCCGGGGCCTCGTCGTGCAGGACACCGGCAACCCCGTCTCGGTTCCGGTGGGCAAGGAAACCCTCGGCCGCATCATGGACGTGCTCGGTCGCCCCATCGACGAGCGAGGCCCGATCGGCGAGCAGGAGCGAATGCCGATCCATCGCAAGGCGCCGACTTACGAGGAACTGTCGGTCACCAACGAGCTGCTCGAAACGGGAATCAAGGTCATCGATCTGGTCTGCCCTTTTGCCAAGGGTGGCAAGGTCGGGCTGTTCGGCGGCGCCGGTGTCGGCAAGACCGTGAACATGATGGAGCTCATCAACAACATCGCCACCGAGCATAGCGGGCTCAGCGTGTTCGCCGGAGTTGGCGAACGCACCCGGGAAGGCAACGACTTCTACCACGAGATGCAGGACTCCGGAGTCGTCAACCTCGAAGGCGAATCGAAGGTTTCGATGGTCTACGGCCAGATGAACGAGCCTCCCGGCAACCGCCTGCGAGTCGCCTTGAGCGGCCTGACGATGGCGGAAAAGTTTCGCGACGAAGGCCGCGACGTGCTGCTGTTCATCGACAACATCTATCGCTACACCCTGGCGGGAACCGAAGTCTCGGCGCTGCTCGGCCGCATGCCTTCGGCGGTGGGCTACCAGCCGACCCTCGCCGAGGAAATGGGCGCCTTGCAGGAGCGGATCACCTCGACCAAGAGCGGCTCGATCACCTCGATCCAGGCGATCTACGTCCCTGCGGACGACTTGACCGACCCCTCGCCAGCGACGACTTTCGCCCACCTCGACGCCAAGGTCGTATTGTCCCGGGACATCGCCGCGCTCGGCATCTATCCTGCGGTGGACCCTCTCGACTCTTCTTCGCGGCAGCTCGACCCGCTGGTCATCGGCCAGGAGCATTACGACGTCGCCAGCGGCGTGCAGTCGGTCCTGCAACGCTACAAGGAGCTGAAAGACATCATCGCGATTCTCGGCATGGACGAGCTGTCCGACGAGGACAAGCAGACCGTCGCGCGGGCGCGGCGCATCTCGCAGTTCCTTTCGCAGCCTTTCACCGTCGCCGAGGTGTTCACCAACGCACCGGGCAAGTACGTTTCGCTGCAAGACACGATCGCCGGCTTCAAGGGAATCCTCGAAGGCAAGTACGACCACCTTTCCGAGCAGGCCTTCAGCATGGTCGGCACCATCGAGGAAGCGGTGGAAAAGGAACAGCGGTTGAAAGAGCAGCGCAAGGCGCAATAAGGCGGAACGGGGCCGAAGCTATGAGCGGAACCATGGCCAGAACGATGCAATGCGATATCGTCAGCGCGGAGAAAGGCATTTTCTCCGGAGAGGTCACCTTCATGGCAGCCTCTGGCAACTGGGGCGAGCTCGGCATCACCCCCGGCCACGCGCCATTGCTGACCGACCTGCTTCCCGGCCCGGTGCGGCTCGTGCTCGCCGATGGCGCCGAGGAGATCTTCTACGTTTCGGGCGGGTTCCTCGAAGTGCAGCCAAAAGCGGTGACCCTGCTCGCCGACACCGCCGAACGCGCCCACGATGTCGACGAGGCGGCAGCGCAAAAAGCGCTCGAGGACGCCCAGCGAGCCATCGCCAACCAGGGCGCCGAATTCGAGTACTCGGCAGCCGCCGCCCAGCTCGCCGAAGCTGCGGCGCAGCTCCGGGCATTGCGGCAGTTGCGCAGGGAGCGCTCCTAGACGCTGCGGGGAAACGACGAGGCCGCGCCGGAATGCAGTTTTCCATCGTCATTCTCGCGGCAGGCAAGGGCGCCCGGATGCAGGGTTCCCTGCCGAAGACCCTGCACCGCCTCGGCGGCAAGCCCTTGCTCGCCCACGTATTGGATGCAGCGGCAGCGCTCGGCCATTCGGCAATCCATGTCGTGGTCGGCCACGGCGCCGAACTCGTTCGCCAGACCTTCGCCGCCCCCGATTTTCCCTGCCTCGCGGCCGCCGCCGAGCTGAACTGGGTTGTGCAACAGCAGCAACTCGGCACCGGCCACGCCGTGCAGCAGGCCATGCCCCAGGTTCACGCCGAAGTGGTGCTTGTGCTGTACGGCGATGTTCCCGCAGTGCGGCCCGAGACTCTGCAAGACCTGCTCGCGCTCGCCGCACCCGGCAGGGTCGCCCTGCTCTCCCTCGACACTCCGAGGCCCGAAGGTCTCGGGCGGATCCTGCGCAACTCCCAGGGCGAGGTCGAGGCGATCGTCGAGGAACGCGACGCGAGCCCCGAGCAGCGGCGCCTCAGTGAAGTCAACAGTGGCATAATGGCGCTTCCCGCCGCGAAGCTGCGGCGCTGGCTCGGGCAGCTCGGTCGCGACAACGCCCAGCGCGAATACTATCTGACCGACGTGATCGGCATGGCGCGCTCCGAGGGAGT
>RKSA01000145.1 GCA_007571115.1 Gammaproteobacteria bacterium | reverse complement strand
AACGCATCGGCTGCATTCTGCTATCGGCCCTGCTCGCCCACAGCGCCTGGCACTGGATGCTCGAGCGCGGCGCCCAATTGCAGCAGTTCCGCTTGCAATATCCCGTTTTCGACCATCTGTTCTACGTCGCGCTGATGCGCTGGACGATGTTGCTGCTGGTGATCGCGGGCTGTTTCTGGCTCACCTATGAGCTATTCCGCAGGTTCCAGCTCGTTCCGCGCTTCGGCGAGCTGGCGCGTCGCGCCGGCGACGAGCCTGGCGAAGCGGCTGGGAGATGAGCTCAAGGCGAAGCGTTTGCGCGAATTGTCCCTGCCGCTGGCAACTTGCTATGATGCTTCGGCCAAGCGAATCAGGGGAGGTCGCTCATGTCTTCGGTTTTCATCGTGCTGTTCGGATTGGTCGGCTTCGCCTTTGGCTGGTTCGTCTATTCGCGCTTCATCGCTGAAAGAATCTACCGGCTCGACCCCGATTACGTCACCCCCGCGAACCGCTACAACGACGCGATCGACTACGTTCCGACCAACAAGTACGTGCTCTGGGGCTCGCATTTCACTGCCGTGGCCGGTGCTGCGCCCATCGTCGGCCCCGCCATCGCGGTCTATTGGGGCTGGTTGCCGGCCTTGGTCTGGGTCACCCTGGGCTCGATCTTCTTCGCTGGCGTGCACGACATGGGAGCGCTCTGGGCGAGCAACCGGCATCGCGCGCGTTCCATGGGCGCCTTGTCCGAAGACGTCGTCGGCGCGCGCACCCGCTCCCTGTTCATGATCGTGATCTTCCTCCTGCTGCTCATGGTCAACGCAGTTTTCGGCACGATCATCGCCGGGCAGATGGTCAGTGTCGAGACTGCCATCATTCCTGCCTGGGCAGCGATTCCCGTCGCCATCGCCGTTGGCGTGCTGATCCGGCGCAGAATCAATCTGCTCGCGATCTCGCTGATCGGGGTCGCGATTCTCTATTTCACGATCCATCTCGGCACGGTCTGGCCCGTGCAGACCGAAGCCCGCTGGGACGGCGTCCTGCTCGGCCCCCATGGCAACTGGATACTCATTCTGTTCATCTACGCGGGGATCGCCTCGATGCTGCCGGTCTGGCTGCTGTTGCAGCCTCGCGACTACATCAATGGCAGCCAGCTCGTGCTCGGCCTGCTCATGCTCTATGGCGCGGTCTTCCTCGTCCTTCCCGACGTGACTGCGCCAATGATTAACGATAACCTCGCCGAAGGAACGCCGCCGCTGTTCCCGATCCTGTTCGTCACGATCGCCTGCGGCGCCTTGTCGGGATTTCACGGCATCGTTTCTTCGGGAACGAGCTCGAAACAGCTCGACAACGAAAAGGATGCGCGCTTCGTCGGCTATCTCGGCGCCCTCGGCGAAGGCTCGCTGGCCTTGATCACGATCGCCGTGGTGACGGGTTCGCTATTCGCCGCCACCGCCATGGACTGGGGCGCGGCCTATCCGAGTTTCGGTTCGGGTGCCGCCGGCGCCTTCATCGAAGGCGGTGCACGCCTCATCACCGAAGGCTGGGGAATCCCCTTCGCGTTTTCCCAGACGATGCTCGCGGTGATGGTCGTGCTGTTCGCCGGCACCACCATGGATTCGGGCCTGCGCCTGCAACGCTACATCATCCAGGAGTGGGGCAACATCCACTCGGTTGGTTTCCTCAAGAACAACTACCTCTCGACCCTGATCGCGGTAGCCTGCTGCCTGATGCTCGCCTTCGGCGCCAGCAACGGCAACTATCCTGGTGATGGCGGCATGTTGATCTGGCCGATTTTCGGCGCGGCGAACCAGATTCTCGCGAGCCTCACCCTGCTCGTGATATCGGTGTACCTGATGCGGCTCGGGCGTCCTTCGCTCTTCACTCTGGTGCCGATGGTCTTCATCGTCTGCGTCGCCTTTGCCGCCAGCGCCTGGTACCTGTTCGACCACTACCGATCGAGCAACTGGCTGCTGCTGATCCTGAGCGTCGCGGTCATGGCCGCGAGCATCGTCGTGATCCTCGAGGCGCTGTCGGTGATCGTGAAGATTCGCTCGGGCAAGTCGCCGCAAATCGCGGAAACTGCCGAGTGAGCTAGCCCGCGCAAGGCTCGATCGCTGCCTGGAGGCAATCCGCGACATGACCGGACCGCAGCTCTTTTCGTCGTTGCAAGATCTGCCGCCCAGCCTCGGCGAGGCCTTGGGCGAGCTCGTCGAGCTCGAGCAGCTCGACTCGACCAGCGACGAGGCCCTGCGCAGGCTGCGAGCCGGCCAGGCGGGCAATTGCCTGATCGTGGCGCGAACGCAATCTGCCGGTCGCGGCCGTCGCGGCCATCGTTGGCTCTCGCCTCCAGGCGCCGGGCTGTATTTTTCCCTGGTTCGCGAAATGCCGCTCGAACTGACGGATATCCTGCCTCTTGGCCCGGTGACCGCCTTGGCGCTGCGCGCTGGAATCGCCGATCTCGGAGTCCATGGCCTGAGCGTCAAGTGGCCGAACGACCTGCTCGTCGGCAATCGCAAGCTGGGCGGGGTGCTGATCGAGACCCATGGCGATGCTCCAGCGCGACACGTCGTGGCCGGGATCGGCCTGAACGCGCGATTCCCTGCCGGACTGATGAAGCGAATCGATCAGCCAGCCATCGACCTTGCCTCGATCTGCGACGACGACCTCGACTGGCCGAAGCTGCTGCCCTCCATCCTCGGTCGCCTGCTTGAGTATTTCGGCCTGTACGTCGAACATCGGTTCGCGCATTTCCAGCAGGAGTGGAAGGAGTTCGACCGGTATTTCGAGCAGGACGTGATCGTGCAGACCGGTGATCGCAAGACCATCGGTCGCGTTGCCGGAATCGACGAAGCTGGCGCCTTGCTCGTGCGCGGCGCCGCTGGCCTGAGCCGGATCGTTTCCGGCACGATCTTCCCTTCCAGGCGTGATGTTGGCCCGAAACCGTGATCCTGGAAATCGATGCGGGCAATAGCCGCCTGAAATGGCGTTGGCGCGGTTCGGCGGCGAGCAGTGCCGGTGGTCGGGAGCAGCTCGAATCGGCGCTCGAGCACGCGAGCCGGC
The DNA here is from genome assembly GCA_007571115.1 of Gammaproteobacteria bacterium. Classification (GTDB taxonomy): domain Bacteria; phylum Pseudomonadota; class Gammaproteobacteria; order Pseudomonadales; family Pseudohongiellaceae; genus UBA9145. Next base: position 1,539 of record RKSA01000145.1, on the reverse strand, counting down.
CCGAGCGCGTCCTGATCGGCAATGTTCGCGGCGCCGGGTTCGAACGCGAAATCGCCGGATCGATCGGGCAACGGTGGCAATTGCGGCCCACTTTCGCCAGGGTGGCCCGGGCCTGTGGCGGAGTGCGAGTTCAATATCCCCGCCCGGCGGAGCTTGGCGTCGACCGCTGGCTGGCGATGCTTGCCGGATACCGTCGCGCGCGGGGGGGCTGCCTGGTCGCCGACCTCGGCACTGCCTTGACGATCGACGTGCTTGATCGGAGCGGCTTGCATCTCGGCGGATACATCATGCCTGGGCTCGCCGCGGCCGAGGCCGGGCTGCTGCAAGCGACGGCGATCGAGATGCCGCCAGCGCGCGAGCCCGCCGCAATCGCGCCTGGCAACGATACCGGCGCCGCAGTTCGCAACGGCGCCCTGTTCATGCTTTGCAGCGCGGTTCGCGAGGCGCTGGCGCGGCTCGAGCACGGGCATGGAAAATCGATGCTGATCCTGACTGGCGGCGGCGCGGACGCGCTTGCCCGGGAACTCGCCCCGATCGAAGCGGTCATTGTTCCCGAACTCGTGCTCGATGGCCTCGCCATCGCCTGTGACGAACCCGGAGCCTGAACGATGCGCTACATCATCGCCTTGCTGCTGTTGGGCAACATCGCCTATTTCGGCTGGAACGTGTTCGCGCCGCCAGCCTCGCCCCCCGTCGCCGAGCCGCTGCCTTTGCGTAACGAGGGCCTGCAACTCGTCAGCGAGTTTCGTGCCGCCGAGCTCGCTCGCCTGCGCGAGCAAGTCGAGCAGCTCTGCCTCGAGGTCGGCGGTTTTGCCGACATCTTCGCGGCCAGCGAGTTCGCCTACGCCGTGACCGGCGAGCATTTCGAGGCGGCGGTCTACGTCGAGCCGGGCGCCGACGCCGCCATGGTGCGAATCAGCCGCCACGTCGAAGACCCGGAAAACGTCCCGCAATGGCCCGATTTCGCTTCCCAGGGCGCCAATTTGACGGCTGCGGAAAATTCTTGCTCGTCCGGCGATCGGTGATTTGCACCCCGGCAACATTTCCCGTAAAATGCCGCGTCCTTTGAGAGCAGTCGGCAGGAAAACCGGCTTGAAGCTCTTTTGGGAGGGGTTCCCGAGTGGCCAAAGGGATCAGACTGTAAATCTGACGCGTATGCTTCGGTGGTTCAAATCCACCCCCCTCCACCAACTGGAAACTCGTGCGGGACGGAGTTGTTTCCAGAAGGCGGGTATAGTTCAGAGGTAGAACCCCAGCCTTCCAAGCTGGTTGCGCGGGTTCGATTCCCGCTACCCGCTCCAGAATGTGCTTGCGCGTGTCCGCGTGATGGCCGGCTCGCATAGCTCAGGAGGTAGAGCACTTCATTGGTAATGAAGAGGTCTCCGGTTCGACTCCGGATGTGAGCACCATATGCACGTGCAGACGATCAGGCAGGCAGACGCGTAGTGACGTAGTAGGCAGTGCTGTGGTGGGTAGTGGTGTGGTAGGTAGTGGTGTAGTGGATAATAGTTGTGCAGCAGGTAGTAGCGCAGTAGGCAG
>RKSA01000063.1 GCA_007571115.1 Gammaproteobacteria bacterium | reverse complement strand
GCGACCGCAGCATCGGTGCCAGCCAAGGCATTGTCAAGCTGGTCGCCTAGCTGGGCGAACTGTTCGCTCAAGCTTGTGAGCACGGGGCCCAATGCTCCGACGAGCTCGGCGTTTGGAAGGGTGTCGAGCGCCTTGTCGGCAAGGAATGCCACGTCGAGTGGAAGGCTTGCAACGAGCTCCTGGTGCAACGACCGGAAAGGCGCCAGCCGCTCGTCCAGCAGCACAAACAACTGCTCTTCCTTGACGAGCAGGCTCTTCTCCTTGAGGCGCTCTTCCAGCCCTGCCTCGCGGAAGCGCTTCTGCGTCTCTTCCAATCCAGGCAAGACAGCGAGGCGTTCTTCGAGCCTGTCCATTTCGCGTCGCGTTTCGACGATTCGCCGGCGAGACTGCGCGAGCGCCGCCTGAAGCTCTTTCTTACGATCTTCGAGGGCTGGATCGCGCTCGGCAAAGCGCTTCAGCAGCAGGGTCCGCTTGGCTGGATTTCTCGCCAACTCGGAAATCTCGTGTTGCCCGAACACCTGCACGCCTGGCACCAGGTCTCGGGGCTGAACGTGCAAAATGGCACCTTGTCTGTCCTTGACCGTCGGCGGATTGGGAACGGATCGCTCGACCAGGTAAAAAGCTTCGGAAGGATGATGCGACCGGACCCACAGAGAGACTTTCGTGCCTGGCTTGAGAACATTCTGGACCATCGCCTCGTGTACCTTTCGCGCCTCCTCTCCGATCGGATAGAGGCCGAGCACGTAGCGGATGCTTTCGATCAGCGTCGACTTGCCAGCGCCACGTCCGCCGACCAGGGCGTTGAGATTGCCATTGAAATGGACCGATGTTCCCGAGAGAAAACCGCCTTCCCAATGCATCGAGACGAATTCGGCATGGGGCTCTGGCTGCGGATCGCTGTGCAGCCTGATGCGGGATTGCGCATCGAGGAACGCCTGACGCAGGGCTTCGACGGAAACCTCGGACATCTTGATGAAACACGAAGCGCTGGGCTTGCGCAGATCTTCCGGGCTGTTCACGTCGGTCGCGTTGACGATGGCCAACTCGCGGGGCCGTTGGTGTGCGGCATCCTTGTTCTGCAAGATCTGCCGGATCCCGTCGGGAGCGTCCTTGGCTGGACCAGGCAAGGCGCAGGCGAGCAGGTCGGTCGATTTCCAGACCTTGGCGCGGCTCTGGCCGCTGAGCTTTTGCAGCAATCCGCCAGCCGATGCGACATGCGCGGCGATGAGCATCGCTCCCCATTTCCGCGCTTCCTCTAGCAGTTCCAGGGAATCGAGGTTCCCCACTGGAGAATCCTCGCTGCAATCGTGGACGCCACAGGAACCGATGTATCTGGCCAGAAAGTCATCCTTGTCGGGGTCGAAAAGGCAAAGGAAGTGGACGCCATCCTTGGCTACGGCCTCGAAGCCGCCGAACGCGAAAATGCCGGCTTCGCGAAGTGCCGACACGAGCGACTTGCTCGATGGCTCAAAGCGATAGTGGTCGGCAACCGCCACGACTTCGATTCCGTTCTCCCGGCACGCTTCGACCATTGCCGCGTTGTAACCCGTTTCACAGTCGAAATGCACCGGCTTTTTGTGCCGCCGCAGATAGGCGAATGGGTTGACCTGCAAGGCGCATCGATAAAATCGCGCACCATTCGGCAGTTTTCGTTTGGCGGCCATGTTTTCAGCCCTGTTGGCAGATTCGTCGAACATTGAGCATGGTGCCATGAATTGCAAGGCCAAGCCGTCTTCCTTGACGCGAGAACGCAATTGCCTGGCTGTGGCACTGTTTCGTCTCGTGATGCATTGTCCGTGCAGGATGCCTCATGGGCGATGGCGCATCAAGTGCCGTATCGCATTGGTCGTGTTTCGGGATTCTGCTGCGGAGGCAGCGAAAGCGCAAGCATTGGACATGCTGGCGGCTCTGCCAGTATGCTTGCGCTTCGCCAACTGGAGCGACCATGCACGATCATGACAATTCCCGGGGCAGTCGCCAGGGCGAGACCAGGCCGAGCATCGTGCAGGCGCTCTTGCCGATCGCCGCGCTGATCTTCCTGCTCTCGTTCTCGGTCTACCTGTTCGGCGAGGACGCGAGCTACGGCCCCAACCAGATCGCCCTCGTCATCGGCGCCGCAGTCGCCGCTGCGGTGGGCTGGCGCAATGGCCTCGGCTGGCAGCAGCTCGAGAACGCGATCATTGCCGGAATCTCGATTTCGCTCAAGCCGATCCTGATCCTGCTTTGCGTCGGCCTGCTGATCGGAAGCTGGATCATGAGCGGCACCGTGCCGACGATGATCTACTACAGCCTGCTGATCCTCGATCCGGCGATCTTCTATTTCGCCGCCTGCCTGATCTGCGCCCTGATCGCGCTGAGCATCGGCAGCTCCTGGACCGTTGCGGGAACCGTCGGAATCGCCCTGATCGGCGCTGCGGCGGGGCTCGGGCTGTCGCCGGCGATCACCGCCGGAGCGATCATTTCCGGAGCGTATTTTGGCGACAAGATGTCACCGCTGTCGGAAACGACCAATCTCGCCCCCGCCGTTGCCGGCGTCGACCTGTTCAATCATATCGGCCACATGGTCTGGACCGCAGTGCCGAGCATCCTCATCGCCCTGACGATCTATGGCTTGCTCGGGCTGAACATCGACAACGCCGCCAGCGCCGACGAGCTTGCGATCACCATGAATCTGCTGACGGGCAATTTTGCCATTTCGCCATGGATGCTGCTGCCAGTGGCCGTGCTGCTGTGGATGGCGAACCGCAGGCTGCCGCCGATTCCGACGATTCTCGCCGGCGCGATGTTCGGCGTCGTGCTCGCCTTGCTGTTCCAGCGCCAGGCGATCCTCAACCTGCCTGGGGATTCGCCGAACCTGTTCCTGGCCCTGGTGAGCGGGGTGTGGCAGACGTTTTTTGACGGTTTCGTCCTGCAAAGCGGCAATGCCGTGCTCGACGACCTGATGAGCCGCGGCGGCATGAGCTCGATGCTCAACACGATCTGGCTGATTTTGTGCGCCATGGTGTTCGGCGCCGCCATGGAGCGCGTCGGCCTGCTGCAGCGCCTCGTTGATTCGGCGCTGTCCTTCGTCCATGGCAGCGGCAGCCTGATCGCGGTGACCATCGCCTCGTGCATCGGCGCCAATATCATCACCTCGGACCAGTACATCGCCATCGTCCTGCCCGGGCGGATGTACAAGCTCGAATACCAGGCGCGCAATCTCGATGGGAAGAACCTCTCGCGAACCCTCGAGGACTCGGGAACGATCACTTCGCCGCTGGTGCCATGGAACACCTGCGGCGCCTACATGAGCGGCACCCTCGGAGTCGCGACTCTCGCCTACCTGCCGTTCTGCTTCTTCAACCTGATCTGTCCGGTGATCGCGATCATCTACGGCTTTCTCAATTTCAAGATCACCCCGATGGCCGAGCAGCCGGCGACCTGAAACCCAGCCTCACAACTGGTTGCGCAGGATCAGTTCCGCAGGATAGGGCTTCATGTACCACGAGTCGGCGATCCACGGATCGGGGTGCTTGCGGAAAAAGTGGTTGAGCAGGGTGATCGGCACAACGAGTGGAAGCAGGCCGCGGCGGTAGTCGTCGATCATTGCTGCGAGTTCCTGGCGATCGTCCGAGGCGAGGCTGCTTTTCAGGTAGCCCATGACGTGCAGCAGCACATTGGCGTGCTTGCCGCGAGTGGCGATGATGCGCAAGGAGGCCATCAACTCGCCCAGGTAGGCGTCGGCAGTCTCTTCGAGGCGCTTGCGGCCGCAGTCGGCGAGCAGCCGCCCCAGAGCCTGCTGGCTGCCAGGCCGGTGGCTCATGATGATGAGCTTGTGCTGGGCATGGAAGCGCATCAGCGCTGCCGCACTGAGGCCTTGCTCGCGCATGGCGAACCAGCGCCGCAGGACGAACACCCTTGAAATGAAGTTTTCGCGCAGCAGCGGGTCGCCAAGTCGGCCCTCCTCCTCCACCGGCAGCCAGGGAAACGCTTCCATCAGCGCCGCAGCGTAAATGCCGCGGCCTTCCTTGGCCGGCATTTCGCCGTGCCAGACGCGCACCCGCTCCATGCCGCAGCTCGGCGAGTCCTTTTTCAGGATGTAGCCGCAAAGCCGCGCCGCCCAGTCGCGGCGCTGCTCGAGGCTGCCTTGCAAGGCCTCGGTATGGTCGATCGACGGATCGTCAATCTGCACGCAACGGATTTCGCCACCCTGCTTGCGCGTCAGCCGGATCGGCTTGCGCGGAATGCCTAGGCCGATCTCGACCTCGGGGCAAAATGGCCGGAAATCGAAATGTTCGCACAAAGTCCCGGTGATGTAGGCATTGCGCTTGTGGTGCCCGTCGTAACGCACGGGGTCGCCGAGCAGGCAACTGCTGATTCCGACCGGGATCTTGCCATCCCCTGCGCCCTGGGGCATTCCGCTAACCCCTGTCTGCATGAAACTTCCTCGCGCCTCGGCCGAATCGCCCGCCCGATGGCCGATTATGACAAACTTGCGCGTCAGCTTCGAACCACGCCGCGAGGCAGGCACGGTCAGCCCCGTTCGAAGCCAAAATGGAACTGTACGGGTTCGGGAACTGGCGTTTTGCGCGGTTCCGCGACATAATCGCGCCCCGCCCATGGCAATTGCGCAAG
>RKSA01000211.1 GCA_007571115.1 Gammaproteobacteria bacterium | reverse complement strand
GTTGGGGTCTTCGCCGGGATACGCCGCTGCGCGCATCGCCGTTCGGGTGGCGCCGGGGTTGAGGCTGTTGACGCGGATCGACGTTGTCGAGCCGACTTCGGCCGCGAGGGTTTGCATCAGGCCTTCGACGGCAAACTTCGATACTGCGTAGGCGCCCCAGTACGCGCGTCCCTGGCGGCCAACTGCGGAAGATGTGAAAACGATTCGCGCATCGCTGGACTTTGTCAGCGCCGGCAGCAGGCAGCGCGTTAGCGAAAAGGCCGCGTTGACGTTGACCTCCATGACCTCGCGCCACTGCTGTTCGGGGTAGTGCTCGACGGGGCAGCGAGAGCCGAGCGCTGCGGCGTTGTGCAGCAGCCCGTCGAGTGCCGGAAAGTTCCGCTCGATTCCTGCCGCGATGGCGGCGAACTGCTCCTGCCGGGCCTTGCTCAAGTCGAGGGGCTGGATGTGGCAGCGCCCCGGCCACGACCGTTCGGCTTCGTCGTAAAGACTTTCGAGCTTGCGCTGACTGCGGCCGAGCAATACCACCTCGGCGCCGTGGGCCAGAGCGCCCAGGGCGCAGGCGCGGCCGATTCCGCCGCTGGCGCCGGTAATCAGGATCACGCGGCCCGCAAGCAGTTCGGGCGCGGGGCGGTAAGCGAACATTCAGCAAGCTTCCGCATTCGCCGCCTTGCGATAGCAGGCGATATAGTTCACGTCGAGATTCTGCTGCAGGAAATAGCGCCTGGTGAGAGGGTTGTAGCCCATGCCGATCTGGTCTTCGAGTTCGAGACCGGCGGCGCGGCACCAGCTTGCGAGCTCCGAGGGTTTGATGAGCTTCGCGTATTCGTGGGTGCCTCGCGGCAAAAGCCGCAGCACGTATTCGGCGCCGACGATGGCGAACAGCCACGACTTCGGATTGCGGTTGATCGTCGAAAAAACCGCCAGCCCGCCGGGCTTGAGCAAGCGCTCACAGGCAGCCACCACCGAAGCCGGGTCTGGCACGTGCTCGAGCATTTCCAGGCAGGTCACGAGTTCGTAGCCTTGCGGCTGCTCGATGGCGAGTTGCTCTGCGGTGCATTTGCGATAGTCGATCTCCAGGCCGCTTTCGCGCAAATGCAGCCTGGCGACGGCGAGCGCAGCGTCGGCCATGTCGATTCCCGTGACTTCGGCGCCGTGGTGGCGCATCGCTTCGGTGAGGATGCCGCCGCCGCAGCCGACGTCGAGCACTTTTGCGCCAGCGGGGTTGAAGCGCCGGCTGATGTAGTTCATCCGCAGCGGGTTGATCTCGTGCAGGGGCCTGAATTCGCCTTGGGCATCCCACCAGCGGGAGGCGAGGGCCTCGAACTTGCGGATTTCCTGGGGGTCGAGGTTTTCCATGGGGCTTATTCTGCTTCCGCTGTTTGCCGTGCCGCCGTTCGTTTCGTTGCGAGCACTCGCTGCTGCCAATCTTTCGCGGTGGCAAGCACCCCGGCTGTGTCGATCGTCTGCAAATGGCCGTTTTCGAGCAGTGCGCGGCCCGCGCACCAGACATCGCTGACCTGGGACGATTGCGCGGCGTAGACGAGATGCGAGCAGACATCGTATTGCGGGCTGCTATTGAAGCAGTCAAGCCGCACTGCGGTCAGGTCGGCGCATTTGCCGACCTCGATGCTACCGGCATGCCCGTCGATTCCCAGCGCCCGGGCGCCGTTGAGCGTCGCCATTTCGAGCGCCACCGGCGCTGGCAGCGCCGCAGCGTCGTTGGCGACGAGCTTGCCGAGCAGGGCCGCAGTGCGCATTTCGCCGAACATGTCGAGATCGTTGTTGCTCGCGGCGCCATCGGTGCCGAGCGCCACGTTGACTCCGACCGCGAGCAGCTCGGCGACCCGGCAAGCGCCGCTAGCGAGCTTCAGGTTCGACTCGGGGCAATGCATCACCGAGGCGCCGGTCGAGGCGAGCAGCTCGATTTCCGCATCGAGCAACTGCGTCGCGTGTACGCACTGAAAGCGGGGTCCAAGCAGGCCGAACCCGGCAAGCCTGGCGAGGGGGCGTTGCCCCAGGTCGCGCAATGCCTCGGCGACTTCGGTCGCGGTTTCATGCACGTGCATGTGGATCGGCGCCTCGAGCTCGGCAGCCTGCGCGGCGGTGGCGCGTAGCAGCGAGTCGCCGACGGTATACGGCGCGTGGGGGCCAAACGCGAGCTGTATGCGCGGATGCTCGCGGAATCGCTCGCAGAGCTGCCGGGCCTTGCGCAGATACTCCTCGGCGCTCGTCGCCCAGACCGAGGGAAACTCGAGGATCGGGCTGCAAAGCTGGGCGCGCATCCCGGCTTCCGCGACGCATTCTGCGACCACGTCGGGGAAGAAGTACATGTCGCAAAAGCACGTCGTGCCGCCGCGGATCATTTCGCCGATCGCCAGGAGCGCTCCGTCACGAACGAATTCCGGCCCGATCAGGCGGTTTTCCAGGGGCCAGACGTGATCCTCGAGCCAGGTTTGCAAGGGCAGGTCGTCAGCGATTCCGCGCAACAGGCTCATGGGGGTGTGGCCATGGCTGTTGACGAGCCCGGGGATGAGCGCGTGCCTGGGCAATTTGCGGACTTGCGCAGCCTGCCATTGCGCCCGGGCTGTGGCGCAGGGAAGCAGCGCGGCGATGCGGCCATCGCGCACAACGACGGCATGATCGTGCAGCACTGCGCCGCGAGGCGCCACCGGAACGATCCAGCGAGCCTCGATCAGCAGGTCGGCTTGCTGCAACTGGCTCGAATCCACAAGGCCCTCCCGGTGAGGCGGCGATTATAGCGTATCCGCCATCGTTCCCGACCACAGGCAGACATCGGGCTTGGGCGGCTGCTAGAATACCGCCATGGTTGCCGAAGCCGATATCGAGCTCGACTTGCGCGGGCTGCAATGCCCCATGCCCCTGCTCAAGGCCAAGCTCGCCTTGAACGGAATGCAGGCGGGGCAGGTTCTCAAGGTGCTCGCCACCGATCCGGGCTCGGAGAAGGACTTTCACCTGTTCGCCAAGCAAGGCAGCCACTGCATCCTCGAGTTTCAGAAGCGCCAGGAAAACTATTGCTACTGGATCCGCAAGGCCGGCGGCCAGGCGCCATGAAAAGCGCGATCAGCGGAAGCATCGTCGCCCTGGTCACGCCGATGAACGGCGCTGGATCGATCGACACGCAGCGTTTCGACCGCCTGATCGAGTGGCATATCGAAGAGGGTACCGACGCCATCGTCATCGCGGGGACCACTGGCGAGTCGGCGACGCTGTCCCATGCAGAGCATTGCGAGCTCGTCGCCCACGGGGTGCGGCAGGCCGCAGGGCGAATTCCCGTCATCGCCGGAACCGGCTCGAACAATACCGCCGAGGCCCTGCAACTGACCCGCGCAGCGAGCGAATGCGGTGCCGCGGCAGCCTTGCTCGTCGCGCCGTACTACAACAAGCCTTCCCAGGAGGGCCTGTACCAGCATCACAGGCTCATTGCCGAGCAGGTCGACATTCCGCAGCTCCTGTACAACGTTCCGGGGCGAACCGCCTGCGACATCGAGCTCGAAACGGTGCTGCGCCTCGCCGAGTTCGACAATATCGTCGCGATCAAGGATGCGACCGGCGATCTCGAGCGCGGCAGGGAACTTGTCGAGCAATGCGCTGTCGCAGGCATGGCGGTGTACAGCGGCGAGGACGAGGCGACTTTCGAACTGATGCGGGCCGGTGCCCGGGGAGCGATATCGGTCACGGCGAACGTCGTGCCCGGAGCGATGGCGCGAATGTGTGCGGCGCTGCTCGCGGGGGAACTCGACGAGGCCGCCGCGATCAACGAGACATTGCTGCCCTTGCACAAGGGGCTGTTCGTGCAAGGCAATCCGATCCCGGTAAAATGGGCCCTGCATCGGCTGGGCCTGATCGGGCCAGCGATCCGATTGCCATTGACGCAACTCGACAGGCGCTTCTGCGGCTTGCTCGAGACCGCCATGGAACGCGCGGGAGTCGCGCAGGAGACGATGAATGCCGGAAACTAGCTTGTGCAGGGGAAAAATGCGCCTGGCGCCTTGCCTGATGGCGCTTGCCGCCTTCGCCAGTTGTTCGTCGCTCGGCGAGAATGGCCTGTGGGGGATCGGCGCCGCGCCCGAATCGTATCAGGATGCCCTCGTCATGCCTCCCATGGCGATTCCGCCAGAACTCGACAGTGGCACGATCGAGGCGCTCTATGTCATTCCCACCAGCGATGCCGTCGCCGGAGAGCCCCTCGCCGACGAGCTCCCATTGCCCAAGCCGATCGAGACGCGGCGCCGCGAAGGTGTCGTGATCCAGGCGCTCGGCGAGCGCCGCTGGATCGTCATCGATGCCACTCCTGCGCAGATCTGGCCACTGGTTCGCGACTTCTGGACCGATCTCGACTTGCAGCTCGAAGTGCTCGAACCCGGTGCGGGGACGATGGAAACCGCCTGGCTCGAAGCTGCCAATGCTCCCGAGACGCGACAAAAGTATCGAGTCACGATCGAGCCGGGCCTGCATTCGGGCTCTGCGGAAATCCAGGTGCGGCATTTGCAGGAATTGCGCAGCGAGCCACTGCCCGAGTCCGTCGAATGGCCCGAGACTTCGAGCAATCTCGAGTTCGAGACGCAGATCCTCGATGCGATTTCCCAATATCTCGCTGACCGGAACGACATCTACCAGGCCTCGACCGCGAGCCTGCTCGCCGGCGCCATCGAAGGCGCTCGCAAGGCGAATCTCGTCGAGAACGACGAGGCCGGCCCGATGCTCGAACTGCGTCTCGATTATGAGCGCGCCTGGGTGCAGGTTCGCCAGGCGCTCGGCAGCGCGGCGATCGAGATCACCGAGTCCGACCGTGATGCCGCGACGTTCAACGTGCGCTTCGCCGGAATCGTCGAGGCGCCTCCTGAGCGAGGCTTGGTTCGCCGCCTGTTCGGCGGCTCGGACGAGGAGCAGCAAGAGCGGCCCTTGCACGATTTCGTCCTGCGCCTGCAAAGCGAAGGCGACCGTGTCCACGTCACCAGCGAAAGCCTGGACGATTTTGACGAGGCGCCCCGGCTCAGCCGCGAGCTGCTCCAGGTCATCATCGAAAATCTCGTTTGATTCATCAGGCTGCGGCAAAGGGCATCGCGCCCCGGGAGTCCTGCCGCGATTTCCCTGTCACTCGCGTCCGTCCTCCACGTCCGTGCTTCGCTCCGCTCATTCGCATCGGGACGGAGCGAGCAGGCCTTCGCCAAGGCGCACGCGAAGCGAATCGATCTGGCTGCAAGGGATGTCGTCGTTTTCTCGCAAGTCGAGCGAGGCGAGATTGGCGAGATTGAGCAGGGGGCGAGCGTCGCTGACCGCGTTGCCCGAAAGATCGAGGGCGATCAGCAGCGGCAGTTCTTCCAGGGGGGTCAGGTTGCTGAGCGCATTGTCGCCGAGGTTGAGAACGCGAAGGCCGGGCAGCACCCCGATCGCTTCGAGCGAGCGGACCTCGGAATCGGGGCACGACAGCGCGGCGAGCTCGGTTGCATCGTCGAGGCGCTGTTGCAGCAAGGCGAAATTGATGCAGCCCTGCAAGTTGGCGTCGGCGACCTGCCCCGTCTGCAAGCGTCCTGCAGGGTCGTGCAAGGTTCGGTCGTTGAGCGAAACCGAATAGCCGCCACAGCCAGCGAGCGCCGCCGCGACGAGCAGCGCGATCCCGATGCATTTTGCTGCATTCATGGCGTTCCCCATCGATTCCCGAGTTTCCTTGCAGTCACAACACCATGCCATTTTGGCATTGTGGCATTTGTCTGCCAATAGGGATAGCATGGCGGCTCCCGGCACGGACCTGCCCTGGCATCGCGCAATCCGCCTTCGGCCCGCGCCCCGACATTCGATTTGACGAGGAAGCAAGCATGAAAACACTGTCGGCGACACTGACAACAACTCTGGCAACATTTGCGATACTGTCCCTTGGCCTTGCCAGCGGCGTGTCACTGCCCGCAGCCCAGGCCCAGGATGCGCCCGCCCTGGACGACGAAAATTCCCGCATCGCCTACGCCATCGGCATGAACGTGGCAATGAATCTGCAATCCCAGGGCCTGCTCGAAGAGCTCGATGCCGAGCTTTTCCTCGCCGGAATCAATGATTCGCTGAATGGTGATGCAGCCCTCGACACCGAGGAGATGTTCGCCGCGCTCGAAGCCTTCCAGCAACGCCAGCAAGCCGCCATGGAGGAGCAAATGGAAGCCAACCGGATCAGCGCCGACGAGAATCTCGCCGCCGGGGAGGAATTCCTGCGCGAAAACGGCGTGCGCGACGAAGTCGTCACTCTCGATTCGGGGCTGCAATACGAGATCCTCGTCGAGGGGCCGGGTGGGCCTTCGCCTTCCGCTGCCGATGGCGTGCTCGCGCACTATCACGGCACATTGATCGACGGCACCGTGTTCGACAGTTCGGTGGACCGCGGCGAGCCAGCGCAGTTCATGCTTTCCCAAGTGATTTCGGGCTGGACCGAAGCCTTGCAGTTGATGAGTGTTGGCGATCAGTGGCGGCTGTTCATTCCCTCCGAAATGGCCTATGGCGAATCGTCGCCGAGCCCGTCGATACCGCCCAATTCGGTGCTGATCTTCGATGTCGAGCTGCTGGAAATCGTGCAATAGCGGCAGCCAGGCCTGAGCGATGGGCAGCGCGACCTTGCTCGACGGCCTGCTCGAATTCATCGAGCGCTCGCCGACTCCATACCACGCTGTCGACAACATTCGTCGCCTGCTGCTCGAGGCAGGCTTCGAAGCCCTGGCCGAGACCGACTGCTGGCCCCCAGCGCCCAAGGCCGCCTTCGTCATCCGGGATGACGGCTCGATCATCGCCTTCCGCAGCGGCCGCAGGCCTCTGCTCGAACAGGGCCTGCGCCTCGCCGGGACGCATACCGACAGCCCCTGCCTGCGGATTTGCACGCGCTCGACCCAAGCGAGCCAGGGCTATGGTCAGTTGAACATCGAGGTCTACGGCGGCGCCTTGCTTTATCCGTGGTTCGACCGCGACCTGTCGCTCGCCGGTCGCGTTGCCGGCAGCGGCGCCGACGGCGAGCCGCTCGCAGCCCTGGTCGATTTTCGCGATCCCGTCGCATTCATACCGAGCCTCGCCATCCATCTCGACCGCGAGGCGAACAAGGGCCGCGCGGTCAATGCGCAAAGCGAAATGGCGCCGATCGTGCTGCGTCTCGATGAGAGCGCAGAGCGAGCGTCTTTCGATCTCGCCGGGCTGCTGTGCGCCAGAATCAACGCAGCCGATGGCGCTTCGCGCCTTGCCAAGGCGCTATCGTGGGACTTGTCGCTCTACGACACCCAGCCGCCGGCGCGAGTCGGCCTGCACGGCGAGTTTCTCGCCTCGGCAAGGCTCGACAACCTGCTCAGCACCTATGTCGCGGTTCGCGCCCTGCTCGAAAGCGACGGCGAACACGCGACGATGGTCGTCTGCAACGACCACGAGGAAGTCGGCAGCGTTTCGGCTTCCGGAGCTCGCGGCAGCTTTCTCGGCGACGTCCTTGGCCGACTCGTCGAAGCCGAAGATTCCTCGAACGCGGCTTTCAGCAGGGTCGTGCAAGCCTCGCTGATGCTTTCGATCGACAATGCCCACGGCGTCCACCCCAATTTTGCCGATCGGCACGACAGCAAGCACCGCCCCCTGCTCAACGGTGGTCCGGTCATCAAGAGCAATGCCAACCAGCGTTATGCGGGGAACAGTCAGTTCGTCGCGCTGTTCCAGTCGCTCTGCGAGCGCCTCGATGTGCCGTGGCAATCGTTCGCCAATCGCGCCGACCTCGCCTGCGGCAGCACGATCGGCCCTTTGACCGCAGCCGAACTCGGCATTCCCGTACTCGATATCGGCGTCGCGCAATTCGCCATGCATTCGATCCGCGAACTCGCAGGGAGCGAGGATCCGCGCCATTTGCTCGATTGCGTCAGAGGTTTCTTCAACCGCCTCGGCTAAATCCCATCAGCGGTTTGCGCGCAGAATCTTGCCCGAGCAGCCGTGATCGCCGAGCCATCGAAGGCCGATTGCGCTAGAATTCCCCCCGCAGATGCAGGCGCGGAGCCGGGACATGCTCGAAATCAATATGCAACTCAACAGGTTGAAGGAAATCTCTGAACGCACCGAGAGCCTCAGGGGGTATCTTTGACTATGCCGGCAAACGTGAACGCCTTATCGAAGTCGAGCACGAGCTCGCGGTTCCCGAAGTCTGGGAGCATCGTTCCCGGGCCGAGGCGCTCGGTCGCGAGCAGGCCGAGCTCGCGGCCCAGCTCGGCCTGATCGACGAATTGGCGACAGGCGCCAGCGAGCTTGCCGAGCTGTTTGCGCTCGTCCGCGAAGAGGGCGATGGCGAGCTGCTGGGCGACGCTGACGCCGAGCTCGAAGCGCTGCAAGGCAAGCTCGAGCAGCTCGAATTCCGGCGCATGTTCGTCGGCGAGCTCGATTCGGCGAACGCCTATCTCGATATCCAGGCCGGCTCGGGAGGAACCGAAGCCCAGGACTGGGCAGAGATGCTGCTGCGCATGTATTTGCGCTGGAGCGAGAGCAAGGGCCTTGCCGCCGAACTGATCGAGGTTTCCGGGGGCGATGTCGCGGGGATCAAGAGCGCAACGGTCCATGTGCAGGGCGACAATGCCTTCGGCTGGCTGCGAACCGAAACCGGAGTCCACCGCCTCGTTCGCAAGTCGCCTTTCGATTCGGGAAATCGTCGCCACACTTCGTTCGCTGCGGTATTCGTCTCGCCGGAAATCGATGACGACATCGAAGTGCAGCTCGACATGAGCGAGGTTCGCGTCGATACGTATCGCTCGAGTGGCGCGGGAGGGCAGCACGTCAACAAGACCGATTCGGCGGTGCGGCTCACCCACGAGCCGAGCGGAATCGTCGTGCAATGCCAGAGCCAGCGTTCCCAGCACAAGAACCGGGACATGGCGATCCGGCAATTGAAGGCAAAGCTTTACGAGATGGAGGAACTGCGCCGCCAGGAAGAGACGAGGAACGTCGAGAATGCCAAGGCCGACATTGGTTGGGGAAGCCAGATCCGCTCCTATGTGCTCGATTCCTCGCGGATCAAGGACTTGCGAACCGGAGTTGAAACGAGCAATACCGGCGCGGTGCTCAACGGCGCCCTCGACGCGTTCTTGCAGGCAAGCCTCAAGTCGGGGCTCTAGGACGATTCCATGACGAACAGCGATGACGAACACCGGCTGATCGCCCAGCGGCGCGAGAAACTCGCGGCACTGCGCGGCAAGGGTCAGGCGTACCCGAACGATTTCCGGCCCTCGCACCATGCCCGGCAGCTTCGCGAGCAATGCGAGCCCCTCGACGAGGCAGAGCTCGCGGATCGGCTGGTCTCGCTTGCGGGCCGCGTGACGCGGATTCGCGGCCCCTTTCTCGTCATCGACGACGATGGCGGCTCGATGCAGTTGTACGTAAATGCCAAGCAGTTGCGCTCCGAACTTGCCGACTTGCTCAAGCTGCTCGACCTCGGCGACCTGATTGGCGCGACCGGAGAGATGTTCCGCACGCGCAAGGGCGAACTGACCGTTCGCGTGAGCGGTTTGCGCCTGCTCGTGAAGGCATTGCGACCGCCTCCGGACAAGTATCGCGGCCTCGTCGAGACCGAGCTCCGCTACCGCCAGCGCCACGTCGATCTGCTCGCCAATCCCGAGACCCGGCAGCGCTTTGCGCTACGTTCGCAAATTCTTCGCTCGATCAGGAACTACTTCGAGAACGCCGGCTTCATGGAAGTCGAAACCCCGATGTTGCAGGTCATTCCCGGTGGCGCGACGGCGCGGCCCTTCGTCACGCACCACAATGCCCTCGACTTGCCGATGTATCTTCGCGTGGCGCCCGAGCTTTATCTGAAGCGACTGCTCGTTGGCGGTCATGGCGCGGTTTTCGAGCTGAATCGCAACTTTCGCAACGAAGGCCTGTCAACGCGGCACAATCCCGAGTTCACGATGCTCGAATTCTATCGCGCCTGGGCGAGTTTCGAGGACTTCATGGAACTCACCGAAGACCTGTTGCGCAGCGTGGCACGGGAAACCCTCGGCAAGACGCAACTCGTCTGGCAGGGTCAAGCCATCGATCTTGGCAAGCCGTTCCGGCGCCTAGACATGGGCCAGGCGATCATCGAGTTCTGCGGCCTTGCCGAAGCAACTCCCTTGCAGGATCGTGACGGGCTGCAGCAGCTTGCCCGGCAGCTCGAGGTGTCCTTCGATCCAGCCTGGCCCGCAGGAAAACTGCTGCTGGAAATTTTCGAGCAGCGAGTCGAGCAGCGCCTGATCGCTCCAACCTTCATCACGGGCTACCCAGCCGAGGTGTCGCCCCTGTCGAGGCGCAACGACGAGCATCCCGACAGCGTCGACCGCTTCGAGCTGTTCGTCGGCGGCCAGGAACTCGCGAACGGCTTTTCCGAACTGAATGACCCCGAAGACCAGGCGGCGCGCTTTCGCGCCCAGGCCGAACAGCGCGAATCGGGCGACGACGAGGCGATGCATTACGACGCCGACTATATCGCCGCCCTCGAATACGGCATGCCTGCCGCTGCCGGGGAGGGGCTCGGAATCGACCGCCTCGTCATGCTGCTCACCGATTCGGCGTCGATCAAGGACGTTCTGCTGTTTCCGCACATGCGGCCCGAGCATGGCGGCTGAAGCGCAGGCCGCAGCCTCGCGCCAGGTCCGGCTCGAAGCGAGCTGGCTGCGCGAGCTCGAGGAGGAATTCAGCCAGCCCTACATGCGCGACCTGAGCGCTTTCCTGCGGCGGCAGAAAAGCTCGGGGAAAGCGGTGTATCCGCCGGGCCCCGACATCTTCAAGGCCCTGGAATCAACACCGCTGCCGCGAGTCAGGGTGGTCATCCTCGGCCAGGATCCCTACCATGGCCCGGGCCAAGCCCACGGGCTCTGCTTTTCGGTTCCTGCTGGCGTGCCGGCGCCGCCTTCCTTGCTCAACATCTATCGCGAGCTCGAGTCCGATCTCGGCTGCGCCGCGCCTCGCCACGGCTGCCTCGAACACTGGGCGGGGCAGGGCGTGCTGCTGCTCAATTCGGTGCTGACCGTCGAGGCGCACCGAGCCGCCTCGCACCGGGGCAAGGGCTGGGAGCGCTTCACCGACCGGATCGTCGAGGCGCTCAATGAAAAGCGCGAAGGGCTGGTGTTCCTGCTCTGGGGCGCCTATGCGCAACGCAAGGGCGAAATCATCGACCGGCGCAAGCATTTGGTTCTTGCCGCGCCACATCCCTCGCCGCTATCCGCCGAACGCGGTTTTTTCGGCTGCCGCCATTTCTCGAAAACCAACGATCACCTGCAATCCCGGGGCGAGCGGCCCATCGACTGGCAATTGCCCGCAACTGTCATTGCCGCGCGTTCCGGCAAGCCTCAGTCACCGCGATAGCGGCAGCCGCTCGTACACGTCTCGCGAACCTCGACTTCGGCAAGATCGGGAAGCGAATCGCGCAGGCGCTGCCAGATCCAGATCGCCAGGTTTTCGCTTGTGGGATTTTCCAGCCCTTCGACATCGTTCAGAAAGCGATGGTCAAGCTGCTCAAACAAGGGCTGGAAAGCTTCTGAAATATCAGCAAAATCTCGCACCCAACCCTGAGGCTGCGACAATGGCCCCGCAACGCTGATGACGATGCGGAAGGAGTGCCCATGGAGCCGCGAACACTTGTGGCTGGCAGGCAGATTGGGCAGCCGATGCGCTGCCTCGATCGTGAATTCCTTGCAGATTTCCATGCCAGCACTCGCCCCCCAGAGCGCATTCCGCGCCAAGCGCAATTCTGCCACACGAGGCGCCGCCTTTGCTCCGCATCAGCTTTTCGGCGAGAGATGGCTGCGCTCTTCACCTAGCCTGCACGGCGTCGTGTTGCAAGTTCTTCTACGCTGTCTTGCATGACTGTGCAGCGCCGACCGGTTTGTTGGATCATCGTCGGTCCCAATGGTGCGGGAAAGACCACTTTTGCGATGAGTTATCTGCCGCAGATTGCAGACTGCCACGTGTTTGTGAACGCCGGCCTGATTGCAGCCGGTCTTGCGCCACTGGCGCCTGAAGGCAGGGCGGTCGCGGCGGGCCGCGTGTTCCTGGGCGAAATATCGCGCAATATCAGCGCGAGGCGCGATTTCGGCTTCGAGACGACCTTGGCGGGCCTTGCACACTGCCGCTGGATCACGCGCTTGCAGGAGAAAGGTTGGCGTGTCGAGCTGCTATACTTGGCGCTGCCGAGCATCGAGATGGCGAAACTCCGGGTGGCGGAGCGCGTCCGGCAAGGGGGCCACAACATCCCGCAAGCCGATATCGAAAGGCGCTTTTGCAGAAGCCTGGACAACTTTCTCGAAGAATGCTCCTTCATGGCCGACCGCGCAGTGTGCTACCTGAACTCGGGTACGAGACCGCGAGTCGTCTTTGCCCAGTGGGGGGGCGAGCGCGCGGTGCTTGAACCGGCGATACAGGGCGATTTGCAGAGGATGAGAGACCATGGCCGAACTCGATGAATTTGCCCGGCAAGGACTTGAGTCCTTGCGCAAGTCGGTCGCTGTGGAGCTGGAACGCAAGCGCCTGCTTGGGCAATACGCCGTGTTCTGGAAAGATGGCAAGGTGGTTCGCGAGATCCCCGCTCCGCCCGAAGACCCCGCG
>RKSA01000061.1 GCA_007571115.1 Gammaproteobacteria bacterium | reverse complement strand
TTTTCCGCAGGTTCCTCCAGAGTTTTTAGCAAGGCATTCGCGGCGGCCATCGTCAAGCGCTCGGCGCGATCGATGATCGCGACGCGGCCCTGGCCGGCAAAGCTGCCAAGGCCGAGAAATTCGGTCAAGTCGCGGATCTGCGCGATGCCAATGTCCTTCTTGCCCTCTTCCGGTGCGACGAGCAGCAAGTCGGGATGGTGTTCGGCGCCCCCGGCGAGGCAGCTCCGGCAACGACGGCAGGCGCGGTCGTCGACCGGAGCTTCGCAGAGCAGGCAATTGGCGAATTCCCGGGCGAACTCGCTGCGTCCAGCCCCTGGGTTGCCGTGCAATAGCCAGGCATGGGCGAGGGTTCCCGACCTTCTCGCTTCGCTCAGAAGCTGCCAGGCGGGCATCTGCCACGGCCACGGCGGGCGGTCTGCGAATTCCAGCAGGCTCATTGCAGCTCCGGCAGTCTTTCGACGAGCGCGGCACGGATCGTCGCCGCGACCTGTGCCGGGTCCGCTGCGGCGTCGATAAGCACGCAGCGTTCGGGTTCGGCCTTGGCGATCGCCACATAGCCATTCCTCACCTTGGCGTGAAAGTCGATGCTTTCGCGCTCGATGCGGTCAAGGCCGCCGCGACCGCCGATGCGTTGCAGGCCCACCGCAGGGTCGAGGTCGAGGATGATCGTCAGGTCCGGGCGCAACTGACCTTGCGTGATCGTCTGCAATGCCTCGATGGCGGCTCGCGGCAGTCCCCGGCCGTAGCCTTGATAGGCGAAGGTCGCATCGGTGAAGCGGTCGCAGATCACCCATTGGCCTTGTTCGAGGGCGGGGACGATGCATTTTTCCAGGTGGTCGGCCCGGGCGGCGAAGATCAGCAGCAATTCCGCCAGTGCGCTGGGCCCGAGCCCGTCATCGTCGAGCAGCAGGCTGCGGATTCGCTCGGCGAGAGCCGTGCCACCAGGCTCCCGGCTGCGAAGATGGTCGATGCCGCGCTCGGTCAGGAGCCTTTCGAGCAAGGCGATATTGGTGCTCTTGCCGGCTCCCTCGGCGCCCTCAATGGTGATGAACCTGCCTTTCATGCTGTTCCTGCCTCAATCCTCGCTGCAATCCACGCTTCAGTCCTCGCCCCAGCCCTCCAGCCGTTTGCAGCGCGGTTCCTGACGGCTGCGCTGATAGCAATCGACTGCGGCATTGTGTTCTTGCAAGCTTCTGGAAAAATGATGGCCACCATCGTTAGTCGAGACGAAATAGAGATAGTCCGAGCGGCGCGGCTGCAGGCTGGCGCGGATCGCACCGAGGCCAGCCAGGGAAATCGGGCTTGGCGGCAGGCCATGGTTGCGATAGGTGTTATGTGCCGATGCATCGTTCAGGTCCGCAGTGCGCAGATCGCCGTCAAAGCGCTCGCCAAGGCCATAGATTACCGTAGGATCCGATTGCAGGCGCATGCCCTGTTCGATGCGGTTGACAAACACTCCGGCGATCAGTTCGCGTTGCCCTGCATCGCTCGCCTCCTTTTCGACGATCGAGGCGAGGATCAGCGCCTCGTAGGCGCTCGCCAATGGCAAATCGGCGGCTCGGGAATTCCATTCGCCTTCGAGCACCGCTTCGAGGCGCGAATGGGCTCGCAGCAAGAGCTGCAAGTCGCTATCGCCGGCTGCGTGGAAATAGGTATCGGGGAAAATCATCCCTTCTGGGCTGGAAACTTCGAGATTCATTCGCCTGGCGATCTCTTCGAGGCTCGCTCCAGCGAGTTCGGCCTTGATCGCCTCGCTCGCCTGAATTTCCGCCAGCGCCTGCTGGAAGGTCCAGCCTTCGACCAGGGTCAGGCGATGCTGGCGAACTTCCCCGGCGACGAACATCGCAAGCAGTTCGGCAGGGGTTGCGCCCGCCGGAAGCAGGTATTCGCCCTGGCTGATCGATTTTTCGGCGCCTTGCAGCCGCGCCATGGCGCTGAACAGCAGCGGATGGTTGATGACGCCAAGCTCGCCCAGCTCCTCGCTCAACGCCGCCAGTGGCGTTCCCGGAGCGATCGCGAACACGCGCTCATCGGCAAGGCCCGCCAGGGGGCGATTCGCATAGCCTAGCACGATGACGAGCAGCGGCAGCAAAATCGCCAGCAGCGCGAAGGCGCCTCGCAGCAAGCGGCGCCTGAGCGGGGCCAGGCGTTGCTGGGCGACTTTCATGGGGCCGGCCTGTTCATGGAGTTCGCCGGGCCTGGGGATCAGTCGTGGCAGGCGAAAATCAGGCTGCCATTGGTTCCGCCGAAGCCGAACGAATTGCTCAGCACGACCTTGATGCGGCGTTCCTGGGCGACGTGGGGCACATAGTCGAGGTCGCAGCCTTCGTCGGGTTCGTCGAGATTGATCGTCGGCGGCGCGAGGCCGTCGCGCAGCGCGAGCACCGAGACGATCGCCTCGACCGAGCCAGCAGCGCCGAGCAGATGGCCAATCATCGACTTGCTCGAGCTGACACAAAGCTTCGGCGCAGCGTCACCGAACACCGACTTGATCGCCTGGGTCTCGGCGATATCACCGGCCACGGTCGATGTGCCGTGGGCATTGATGTAGTCGACCTGGCCGGGGTTCAGGCGCGCGTCCTGCAAGGCATTCTTCATGCACGAGGCGGCGCCTGCGCCATTCGGCGCTGGCGCGGTGGCGTGCCAGGCGTCGCCGCTCATGCCGATGCCGAGCAGTTCGGCGTGGATTGCAGCGCCCCGGGCCCGGGCGTGTTGCAGCTCTTCGAGGAGCAGGATTCCGGCGCCGTCGCCGAGCACGAAACCGTCGCGCTCGCGGTCCCAGGGGCGACTGGCGCGCTCGGGTTCGTCATTTCGCGTCGATAGCGCTCGCGCGGCGCAAAATCCGCCGAGCCCCACCGGACAAGTCGCCATTTCGGCGCCGCCGGTGAGCATGAGATCGGCCTGGCCGAGACGGATCATGTTCGCCGCTGCCGCGATGTTGTGCGTTCCCGTCGCACAGGCAGTGCTGATCGCGATATTCGGGCCCTTGAGGCCGAACTTCATCGACAGGTTGCCGGCGATCATGTTGATGATCGAGCCGGGAACGAAAAACGGGCTGATCTTGCGCGGCCCGCTGTCGCGGATCTGCAATGCGGTCCTTTCGATGGCGCCGATTCCGCCGATTCCCGAGCCGATCGCAACTCCTGCACGCTCCGGGTTCCAGCGACCGTCGACGAGGCCCGCGTCGTTGATCGCTTCGGCGCCGGCGACGATGCCGTAGTGGATGAAGGTATCCATGCGCCGCGCTTCCTTGAGCGAGAGCTGCACGGAATGGTCGAAGTCCTTGACGGTGCCGCCGAAACGGGTCGAAAAGTCGGAAGTGTCGAAGGCATCGATCGGCGCGATGCCGTTGCGGCCTTCGCGGATCGCGCTCCAGGCAGCCTCGACCGAGTTGCCGACCGGAGTGATCATGCCAAGCCCGGTGACTACGACCCGCCTGCCGTTCACGACGCGTTCCTCGATTGCAGCTTGCCTGGGCGGAAGCGCCCGGACTAGCTCGCCGGGCGGCGCCGCCTCGTAGCGCAGGAGAATTTACAGGTGATTGCGGATGTAATCACATGCGGACTGGACAGTGGTGATTTTTTCGGCTTCTTCGTCGGGAATCTCGGTCTCGAATTCCTCTTCCAGGGCCATGACCAATTCGACCGTATCAAGCGAGTCAGCCCCGAGATCTTCCACGAAGGAAGCCGAGGGCTTGACATCGCTCGCCTTGACGCCAAGTTGATCGCAGACAATCTCCATGACACGGTCATCAATTCGCTTATCGCGTTCGTCGTTGTTAGCCATCTCTGTTCGTAACTCCAGATTCCATCAATCAGCGGCGCTGTCCACGGGCAAGCTCTGTTTCGAGTCCCACTGGCAGCAGGACGCAAGTTTACCCTGATTTGCCGTCGATGTAATGCGCAAAAACAAAAAATGCCCTTGTCGGGCGTTTCCGGGATGCGATCAGGGCCGATTTCAGCCCAGATACATCCCCCCGTTTACATGCACGGTCTCACCCGTGATGTAGGCACCGCCAGCGGAAGCGAGGAATCTCGCCACGGCGGCAACCTCTTCAGCCTGACCAAGCCGCCGCAGCGGAATTTGCTCAAGCATGTCGTGTACCTGCTTCTCTGGCAGGTCGCGGGTCATGTCGGTTTCGATGAATCCAGGCGCCACGGCATTGACCGTGATTCCCCGGGCGCCGACTTCCCTGGCGAGCGAGCGGGTGAAGCCTTCGACTCCGGCCTTGGCGGCGCAATAGTTGCTCTGCCCCGGATTGCCGCTCGAGCCGACCACCGAACTGATGTTGATGATTCGCCCCCAGCGTGCCCGGATCATCGCCTTCAGGCAGGCCCGGCTGAGGCGGAACATCGAGTTGAGGTTGACATTGATCACTTCGTTCCATTCGTGCTCTTTCATTCGCAGCAGCAGATTGTCCCGGGTGATTCCGGCATTGTTGACGAGCACCGCCGGAGCGCCGAGGCCCGCCTGCAGCTCCTGCATCAGCGCGGCGACCGATTCGTCCGAGCCGACATCGAGGCAGAATCCAGCACCGGAGATTCCCCGCTCGGCAAGCTTGGTGGCGATCCCCTCGGCGCCAGCCTTGCTGGTCGCAGTTCCGGCGACAGCAAAGCCCTGTTCGCCAAGCGCGAGCGCGATGGCCTTGCCGATTCCCCGGCTGGCGCCCGTCACCAGGGCCAGTTTGCCGTTCGATTGCTGCATTCGCTATGCCTGTCCTTCATGCCTGTACTTGCTGGCGCCGCTCGGCTCGGTGGCGGCGATTTCGCGAGCCTGTCGCGATTCGAGGCGGAAGTATACTTGATTCGCCGCAAAAGTCCGAAACATCCACCATCGCCTCCTGGCGAAACCGTTCTCCGGGCATCAGGTCGCCAGCTGCGATCCACCAATTTCCGCAAGGGCCCGGTCGAGCAATTCGGGCCGGTCGCTGTTCCAGACCGCAAGCTGGGGCGAAATCCGCTTGACCAGGCCGGCGAGCACCTTGCCAGGACCGCATTCGAGCACCTGCTCGATGCCGGCATCGCCCATGAATTCGATGCAGTCGATCCAGCGAACCGGGTAGCAAAGCTGCTCGACGAGGTTGGCGCGAATCGTGTCGGCATCGACATGGGCCTGGCCGTTGACGTTCTGCACGACGGGGATCTTCGCTGTCCGGAAGTCGAGGGCTGCGAGTTCTTCGGCGAGCCGCTGCTGGGCCGGCGCCATCAGCGAGCAATGCGAGGGCACCGACATTTTCAGCGGCAAGGCGCGTTTCGCCCCCGCTTCGCGGCATTTCGCCATGGCGCTGGCGACGGCGCCGGCCTGCCCCGCGATGACGGTCTGGCCTGGCGAGTTGTAGTTGGCGATCGATACCATGCCCTGCCCCGCCGCCCCGACTTCGGCACAGACGCCTTGCAGGCGCGAGTTGTCGAGGCCGAGAATCGCTGCGATGCCTCCAGTTCCCTGGGGAACGGCTTCCTGCATGAAGAGGCCGCGCTTGTGCGTCACTGCGACGGCGGCGCCGAACTCGATCACTTCGGCCGCGACCAGCGCTGCGTATTCGCCAAGGCTATGGCCCGCGAGCAAGGCCGGCAAGGCACCGTTGCGTTGCCGCCAAAGCCGCCACAGCGCAATACTCGCGGCGAGCAAGGCGGGCTGGGTGATTTCGGTCTGGTCGAGCCGGCCATTCTCGTTCTGCTGGGCAATTTCCCAGAGATCCTCGCCGAGCACCGCCGATGCTTCGGCGAAAGTCGCCTCGATGACTGCTTCGCTGGCAGCGAGTTCGGCGAGCATTCCGGGCTGCTGCGAGCCCTGTCCGGGAAAGGCAAAGGCAAGGTTGCGCATGATGGGGAAATGCTCCTGAAAACGATTGCTTGCGATCGCTGCGTGGGCTGCTGCGCCTGGGCCAGCGCCGCTCAGGCGCTCGCCATGATCTGCTCGACCTTGTCGGCGATGAGTCGCGGAATCTGGTAGTCGATCTCGTTGGCGGCTTCGAGAATCGCATGACTGAAGCCGAGCTCTGAGGCATTGCCGTGGCTCTTGACGATGCTCCCTTGCAGGCCGAGCAGGCAGGCGCCGTTAAAGCGTTCGGGATTGATTCGCATCGTCAGCGCCCTGGTGACCGAATCGGGGCAATGGCCCGACTCGCGACCGGCCAATCCAGGCGCGGCTCGTTGCTGGAGCAGTTCGCGGATCACGTTGGCAACCCCCTCCGAGGCCTTGATCGTGACATTGCCGACGAAGCCGTCGCAAACGACGACATCGGCAGGCCCATGGTAGATTTCGTTCGCTTCGACGAAACCTGCGTAATCGATCGCGGGGCACTCGGCGAGCCGCGCTGCCGCCTCGCGCACCGCCCCTGCCCCCTTGTACTGCTCGACGCCGATATTGAGCAGCCCGACCCTGGCAGGCGCGCGCTGCACGCTTTCCGCGAGCACCGAGCCCATCACCGCGAACTCGAACAACTGCTCGGCGCCGCATTCGGGGTTCGCGCCAACGTCGAGCAGCAGGCTTTGCCGCGTCGCGCCGGGTATGGTTGCGACCATCGCCGGCTTGTGGATTCCGGGAATCGTTTTCAGCAAGTAGCGCCCGATCATGAGCAAGGCGCCCGAGTTGCCGGCGCTGACCATGGCCCCGGCCTCGCCACGCTTGACCATGTCGACCGCCAGGAACATCGAGCTGTTCCTGGCGTTGCGCAGCGCCGCCCCGGGGCGCTCGGCATCGCTGATCGAAAGCTCGGCGTGGGCGAGGCGCAGCCTGTCGCGATCACGACCAGGAAGCCCGCCGAGCAAGGGCTCGATTCGCTCGCGATCACCAACAAGCACGAGCTCGAGATCATCGCGCTGCGCCAGAATGCGGGCAGCGGCAGGAACCGTGACTTCGGCGCCCCCTTCTCCCCCCATGGCGTCTATGGCGATGCGTCGTGAAGCGCTCAAGCTTCCTCGGTCTCGATCACCTTGCGGCCCTTGTAGAAGCCATCGGCGCTGACGTGATGCCGACGATGCACCTCGCCGGAAACCTGGTCGGTCGCGAGGGTCGGGCCAGGCAGCGAGTCGTGGGCGCGGCGCTTGCCGCGTCTCGCTCGCGATACCTTGTTTTGCTGAACGGCCATGCTAGCTCCTGATTCGCGCTGGATCATTCCAGCCCCGCAATTTCAGGCGCGCATGATAGGCATCCAGGCCCCCGCTGTCAAAAGCCCCCTCGAAGCCCTCTCAAAGCCCTCTCAAAGCCAAGGCAGTGGCAGCGCCCGGGCTTCTAATGATTGCCTCGCGATCAACGCGTCGATTACACTTCCCGCCTGATCCTTGGCAAACACCCGGCACCTGGCCTTCAGTGCAGGGCAAACCACGATGAACTGACGTGGTCCTACTTTGTTGGACAGTTTGAGGGCCAACACAAGGTGTGCTCCAAATGGATTGATGACCGCCTTCATTGGCAAAATCCATCTGAGCCTGCACAGGGCCTGCATGGAATATGGGCATTTTGATGTTACGATGCAGGTCTGTCAGGTTTCTGGACACAGGAGCAGGCCATGCGAACCACCTTGACCATTGACGAGGACATCGCCAGGCAAATCCGCGAGCATGTCGCCAGTTCCGGCAAGCCGTTCAAGGTCGTCGTCAATGAAGCCCTGCGCGCCGGCATTGCAAACAGCCGGCTTGCCCGAGCCGCAGTCCCTTACCAGGTGACCCCCGTTGCCATGGGCGATGTGGTCGGCCCGTTCGATTTGGCAAAGGCATTGCAGCTTGCCGATCGCATCGAGGATGAGGAACTCGCCCGCAAGCTCGAACCCAGGAAATAGCCCATGCTCCTGATCGATGCGAACTTGCTGATCTACGCGGTCAATTCGGACTCCCCCCAGCATGATTGCGCCAAGTCATGGCTGAACGAGACGCTGTCCAGTGATACCCCCGTCGGCTTGCCCTGGGTTTGCCTGCTCGCATTCCTGCGCATCACCACGCGTCGCGGAATTCTTGCCCGGCCACTTCGAGTCGAATTGGCACTGGAATTCGTCGATTCGTGGTTGCGACAGCCCTTCGTGGAGCCGGTCAGGCCCGGAAACGGTCATTGGTCGATCATGCGCAAACTGATTCGGTCATCCGGTACCGGGGGCAACTTGACATCAGATGCCCACGTTGCGGCTTTGGCCTTGGAGCGAGGAGCAACCATCTGTTCCGCAGATCATGATTTCAGGCGCTTCCCCGGAGTCGATCATTTGAACCCACTCGAGATCAATGCCAAGCGCTGATGCGAGGTGGCACGCAACAGCTCATCCCCGCATGGGCGGGGAACGCACCGCTATCGAGTATTTCACTGGTACTAACTCCGGTTCATCCCCGCGTGGGCGGGGAACGCTACCTGCTGCGCGGTCTCGATATCGACAGGCCGGACCAGGTGTGGTGTGCAGACATCACGTGCGCGACGGACAGCAACAGCCAAGGGAAGGGAAATGCCGGCGCGGAACCTGTTCAGGCGCTTGACATCATCGCAAGAGGACGGCAGATTTCGTCAACGAGGGCAATCAATCCATTTGGGGCACACCTTGTGTTGGCCCTCAAACTGTCCAACAAAGCAGGACCACCTCAGGGGATTCGCAAGCGAATCATTGACTTGATGCGCCAGCACAACAACACAAGCCCCGACCTTGTCGCCGACAATGACCATTTCACCGTGCGACTCTGGAAGACGCCACCACACTCCCCGGCAACGGACATCGAGGCCGGCGCCATTCCCCGGGCTGCCACATGAGCGGCAAGACCGAAGCCTGCGCCCGGGTCAAGATCGACGCGCTGCTCAAGGACGCTGGCTGGAACCTGACCGACGGATCGAGCGTCCTGTTCGAGCACAGGCTGCCCGACGGCAGCCAGGCCGACTACGTGCTCTGCGACCGGCAAGGCCGCCACATGGCAGTGCTCGAGGCCAAGCGCGCGAGCATCGATCCGCTCACCGCCCAGGACCAGGGCCTGCATTATGCCAAACAGCTCGGCGTGCCTTTCGTCTTCGTGTCGAACGGCGAGGAAGTGCATTTTCTCGATCGCGCGAGCGATGCCCACGCTCGCGAAGTCGCGGGTTTCTTCGCCCAGGACGACCTCAAACGGCGAATCGCGGCACGCAGGGTTCGCCGCGAGCTGCTGAAAGTCCCCATCGACCGCAGGATCGTCGATCGCGACTACCAGATCGAATGCATCGCTGCGCTATCGGCCGAACTGATGCAAGGGCGGCGCAAGCTGCTCGTCGAGATGGCGACGGGCACGGGCAAGACTCGCACCGCAGCAGCCTTCATCAAGCGACTGTTCGAGGCTAGCACAGTCACTCGCGTGCTGTTCCTCGTCGACCGCATCGAGCTCGCGCGGCAGGCCGAAGAAGCCTTCATCGACCACCTGCGGGACTATCCCTGCCACGTGCTCCGCCCCAGTCGCGGCTTCGATCGCAGCAAAAGAATCACGATAGCGACCTTGCAGACCATGATCGCCGAGTACCGGGAGCTTTCCCCAGGCTACTTCGATCTCGTCGTCATCGACGAATGCCATCGCTCGATCTATGGCGAGTATCGCCAAGTGCTGCAGCACTTCGACGGAATCCAGCTCGGGTTGACGGCGACGCCTTGCATGGCGGGTGCCGCTGCGCCGATAGACGAAGAAGACGAGCGATTCGTGCGCGACACCTTGCGCTTTTTCGAAGTCGAGCAGCCCACCTTCCGCTACAGCTTGCGCCAGGCGATCAAGGCCGGGCACCTCGTCCCCTATCGCATCTACCGGGCCATGACGGTCAAGACCGCAGCCGATGGCGGTTTTGCGGTAGACCGCAACGAACTCGACTGGAGCGCCATGGACGAAAAGGAACGCGCCGAGTTCGAGCAGTTGTTCGGCAAGTCGAAGCAGATCATGGTCGACCCCCAGGCTCTGGAGCGCAAGTTCACCATCCCCGAGCGCAATCGCGCCATGGTGCGGGAGTTCCGCGACGCTTTCGAGAAAGGCTTCATGGGCCGTGATGGCGTCCAGCACCGACCCACTGCGGGCAAGACCATCGTGTTCGCCGTGACCAGGCGCCATGCCGAGACCCTGGCGAAGATGTTCGACGAGCGCTTCGCCGACTCGAAACCCCACCCCACAACGCGCTACGCTGACTTCGTGGTCAGCGACGTCGGCGGCGGACCCGCGCCCGACGCCAGCGCTATCATCAAGCGCTTCAAGGAAGAGCAGTATCCGCAGATTCTCGTCAGCGTGAACATGCTCGACACCGGCTTCAACTGCCCCGAAGTCGTCAATCTCGTCATGGCGCGATTCACTCGCAGCGCCATTCTCTATCGCCAGATGCGCGGACGCGGCACACGCAAGGCGCCGCACATCCACAAGGCGGACTTCACGATCTTCGACTTCGTCGGCGTGACCGATTTTCACGGCGATGATGAGCAAAGCGTCGATGGCAATGCGCCCAGCGGCGCCATTGCTGACGCGAAGCCGAAAAGCGAGCCCCGGACCTTGCTCGAGCTCGATGTCGACGACCATATCGACCCGGCGAGTCGCGACTGGCTGACCCTCGACGAGAACGGCCGCATCGTCCGCACTGCCAAGCACGAGCAGCGTGCTGCGGCAGTCGGCATTCGCGTCGAAGCCTGGCGAGGCAAGCAGGAATTCAATGCGGAACAGTCGCGCTGGGGCGGCCTGATCGGTCGCCGGGTCAAGACCGATGTGCAGGAAATCCAGGAATTCGGCACATGGCACTTCGACGAACATCCGTTCAGCACACTCGGCGGCTACAACAAGGCCCTCCGCGTGTTTGGCAGCGAAAAGCGCCTCGCCGACTTGCTTGCCGGATTCAACGCAGCGGTGTTCGGTCACGACGAGCCCAGCCCAGCCCAGCAGTCCAAGGTGACAATGCCTGTAACAGGAAACGGCAATGACAGCGAAACACTCTCCAGCATCGGATGAGACAGCACCATGCCCATGACCCCCGAGCTGCGCCGCGGCATCGATCGCATCCGCGACTATCTGTTCGGTGGCGGCTATCCAAACCCTGCCCAGAACGCCGAACAGCTCAGCTTCCTCATCTATTTCTACATGCACGAGGCTGCCGATGCAGCCCAGCTTCGCGCGGCAAAACGCCCCGGCGCGGCACCTTGCCAGAGCGCCTACCAGGGCGAATGGAACTTGCGCGACCCGCGCAACGCCTCCGCGCCAGATGAGAGCGCCGTGCCCCGCGAGTGGTTGCGCTGGTCATCCTGGGCCGAGGCGCGCAATGGCGAAAAGCTCGTCAACTGGGTTCGCGAGGAAGTCTTCCCCTTCCATGCCGAACTCGCCGCCAGCGGCGTCACCAATTTCATGGATGGCGCGCGGCTCGTCATCGATGAGCCCACCGTGCTTACCCAGGTCGTCAGCCAGTTGAACGACCTGCATCTCGACGACGTCGACGCCGACACCAAGGGCGACCTGTTCGAGCACGTGCTGCGCCAGATTCGCCAGGCCGGCGAACTCGGCCAATTCCGCACACCGCGCCACGTGATCCGGGCGCTGGTCAGCCTTGTCGACCCGCGCATCGGCGAAACGGTCTACGATCCGGCGGCGGGAACCGCAGGCTTCCTGGTCGGCGCCTGGGACCACATCCGCCTCGCCAATTCCTCTCCCGACGGAATCGAACAAGTCGATGCCGACGGCAAGATCATTCGTCGCGGCATTGGCGACACGCTCAGCCAAGGCGCCAATCGACGGTTGCGCGAAGCGACCTTGCACGGCTCGGACGTCGATCCGCAAATGGTCCGCCTCGCGACCATGAACCTGACCTTGCGCGGCCTCGACCGCGTGCGAATCCTGCGCCGCGACGCGCTGACCCGCTCCCTCGACCGCGCCACAAAAGCCGAGCTCGGCCTGCCGCAGCAAGGCTTCGACGTGATCCTCGCCAACCCGCCTTTCTCGGGCCGACTCGACCGGGACCGCATCGTCGAGGACGTGAAGGTCGGACGCACCGCCCAGACCGAACTGCTGTTCCTGCAATACATGCTCAACCACCTGAAACCTGGCGGTCGCTGTGGAGTCGTCGTCCCCGAAGGCGTGCTGTTCGGTTCCAGCGGCGCCCACAGGGAGCTGCGCCGCAAGCTCGTCGAAAGCAACACCGTCGAGGCGGTGCTGTCGCTTCCCGGCGGCGTGTTCAACCCGTATTCGGCAGTCAAGACCTCGGTGCTCGTGTTCCGCAAGGGCGGCGCCACCGAGCAGGTGATGTTCCTGCACGCCGAAAACGACGGCTTCAAGCTCGACGCCAACCACGACCAGCCCATCGACGAGGACGACCTGCCCGGCCTCGTCGAGGCGTTCCGCGAGCGCAACGCAAGATTCGACGACTGGTGCCGCCACGACGAGGCAGCCGACTGGAGCGAAAACTGGTGGTTCGCCGAAGCCGAGCAAATCCGCGCCGCCGACTTCAACCTCAGCGCCAACCGCCACCGCCCGCAAAGCCGCACCCAGGCCGAGCACCGCGACCCCCTGGAAATCCTGCAAGAGCTGCGAAACATCGAAACCGAGATCCTTAACGACATCAACGCACTGGAAAAAGCAGTACGGGAGGCGGCGAGGTGAGTTCCTACATCCAAGTTCCGCTCGGAGAGATATGCACGATCAATCCGCGTTCGCGAAAGGACAGCTATTCGGATGATACAGCCGTCAGCTACGTCCCCATGGCTGCCGTGGCCGGACAGACAGTC
>RKSA01000017.1 GCA_007571115.1 Gammaproteobacteria bacterium | reverse complement strand
GAGCCGAGCAAATCAGAATCCTTGCGCGGGCATCAATGGGTCGTCCCATACGGTTCAAGCGCCCAAACCGTTGACGCAACGCATCAAGGCTGGCGCATTCCGTGACCAAGCCATCGAAATCCAGGTCGGCACCCACTTCCAGGGTCTGGGTTGCGACAACGATGATCGGCCTTTCCAGTTTCCGATCTTGGGAGTCGCTTGAGGATAGCTGCTGGTCGTAGAGCCGTTGCACCACCCTGCCCTTGTCAATCGGTCGCATTCGGCCAGTGAGCAAGACCGACTCCAGATCACGTGACAACAGCCTTTTGTACGTTTCGCGTGCCGTGGACACGCGATTGACGAACACGACGATCGCTTGCCGTTCGTCAGACAAGAGCTTCAAAGCCTCCTGAGACAGCTTTTCTGCAAGTCCGCCCCCCTTCGAACCATCAAATTCAATGAGTTCTGCCGATTTCGACGCCATCTGGCGGCGACCCAGTGGATGTTGCGAGTCTCTTGGTTCGTCGGACTCGTCGCGGAAAACATCGCCCATCCCATCTGGCGGCGTCGCGGACATGACCACCGGATAAAATGGGCGATCCAGAGGCTGCTCCGCCCATTTGTCCCCCTGGAACAATTTCACCGCCTGCAAGGTTTGCAGGAATGGCTGGGAGCAATGGGCTTCGTCAAGCAGGATCAGGCTGTCATTGGCCACCAGGCCCGCGAGGATCGGCCAGACGCCATGCCCGCGCCCATAGCCGCGAAACAGCAGGCGCGAACCAAGCTGGTCGACGGTCGTGGCGACAACGGTCGGCTGTAGCGGATTGCGCATCCAGGCTTCTGAACGATAGGTGCCTCCTCGGAGTGCTTGAACAACCAGGGGGCGCTCGTTTTCGAATCCGGTGGAGCAGCCATGTGCGATCATTCGCAGGGCATCGGCAACGGCTTTCAGCACTCCCTCTGTGGCCTGGGCGAGTCTTTCCGCCAGTCGCTGTGCCCGTTTGAACGCTTCGTCGACGATCAGCCTGCGGTCCACCACGAAAAAAACCCGACGCGGCGCGGTGATCTGCTTGTTCTTCGTCAGCCGTGCTGCCTGAACCGCCAGGGCGAACACAGCGATATCGATGCAGGCCGTCTTGCCGGATGCGGTCGGCAAGCCGATCACGGCGGGCCATGGAGACCCTCCCGCTTCTGCCGCTCCGGCATCGGTTTCTGCACTCGGGCTGTCTTGCAGAACGCGTCCGGCAAGCTCGTTCTGCCAAGCAAACGGCTTGTTGCCCCAAAGAGAGGCGAAGAAGCCGCAAAAGTCGCTTTCGGACAGATCGGTGTCGAGTTGTTCCATCGGCGGGCTTTCAGGCCAATCCTCACGACCTTTATTCTACCAGCCAATTGCCCCGCAGTGTCGGTCGTTTCAACAACTTGCAGCCACCGCATCGAATCAGCGGCCTCGCAGAATCCTTGCTTGTCCGGGGATCAGGGGCCGGAGGAACGCAGCGTTCATTCTGCCTCCCACAAGCATCGCAAGGGCAGCGCGTACAGCTTCTCGCCAAATGGCAAGACGTTTTCTCCCGCATAGATGAGCACGCCGCATTGGAACCGCTCGGGTCATCCATGGCCGCTCGAAACGTGGCCTGGTCATCGAAGCTCAGGTATGCGTATTTCAGGGACTTGCCGACGACACGGGCAAGCGTCGTCTTGCCGCATTGACGCGGCCCCTGAATCAGCACGGCAGGGGGGTTCTCCAGCGCTTCTTCGAGGAGGGGTTGGACGTGACGCGGACAGAAGTTCCGCACGATGCGGCTGATTGTAGCTTTCGCATTCGGCCAGTTGCAAGGTTTTTATGCGTCCAGTTGCAGTTTTATTGTGCGTCCAATTGCAACTTTTCATGCGGCTGATTGCAAGTATCCCGATACGTAGCTTCCCATCAGGTGTGCTGGTTCAGCATTGTTCGAGCTTGATCGGCCGACAGGCGCCGTAGCCGCGGAAACGCCCGGCGCCGAGCAACACAGGCCCCTCGACGGGCTCTGCAAACACGATCAGCGCATGAGTGTGTCGCATTCGCCCGCCATCGCGCTTGCGGACGAGCTGCGGAAAATCCCTTGAGTGAGGAACACCTTTGATTCGGGATACCAGATGAACATGGACTTCGCTTGGCTGCGGCAGGCCAGATCTGACATCCCGGAGGATGCGTTCAAGGCAGGTGCCAGCTTCTCGTGCATCCAGCTCTCGCGGCAGGATCAGCGCCAGCCCCATGATGCGCCCGTCGGCGTGTTCCGAGCCGACAAAGGGGAGGGGCATCAAGGCCAGATGGGGCCGTTTTGCAGAATAAGGCTTTCCTGTCGATATGATGCACAGGTTCAGCGCCTTTCGGAATTCTTGGCGTTTCAGGCATCTCCTCCCATCGAAACGGCCTGCTGGCGTTGCGGCAGCGCTTGCACGTGCTTGGGGAAATGGGTATTTTTGCTTTATGGGTAGAACATAAAGTTTTTTATGCTCTATAAATGGAGCAACTTATGAACAAGTTGACGGTTCGCGCGTGGTCGCGATACAGCCAGGACGCTAGCGCATTGCTGGGGGCGCTGATCCGCACTGCGCGGACTGAGCGCGGCATGACCGCGCAGCAGGTTGCCGAGCGCGTCGGCATTTCCCGGGGGCTGCTGCAACGCATCGAGCAAGGCGGACTCAAGAGCGAGATCGGGGTCGTGTTCGAGGCCGCTGCGGTGGTCGGCGTCAAGCTGTTCGACGCTGATCGACCGACCCTGGCAAGGGAGTTGCATCACGCCCGGGAAAAGCTGGTGCTGCTGCCACGCTCTGTCCGCCTGCCAAGCAGAGCGGTTGACGATGATTTCTGAACGCGGCGAGGCCTATGTCTGGATCTGGCTGCCCGGAGCGACGACGCCTGTGGTCGCTGGAAAGCTGCAAGCCACCAATGGCATGTTCGTGTTCCATTATGGCAAGAGCTATCTTGCGCGAGCCGATGCGACGCAGCCGGCGATACCGATTCATGAGCCTGAATTGCCCTTGCGAACTGGCCTGCTGCGACCGCTCGCAGGGCTGACCATCGCTGGCTGCATCCGCGATGCCGCTCCCGATGCCTGGGGGAGGCGTGTCATTCTCAACAAGCTGGGAGGGGCGGCAAGAGCATCCGCCGACACTGCGGACTTGCACGAACTGACGTATTTGCTCGAGTCGGGCTCTGATCGCGTCGGCGCGCTCGATTTCCAGCACTCGCCAATCGAATACGAGCCCAGAGTCGGCGAAAATGTCTTGCTCGAACAACTGGTCAACGTCACCGAATTGATCGAGGCTGGCGAACCGCTTCCACCAGCCTTGCACAGGGTCGTGTTTCCCGGCAGTGGAGGCGCCCGGCCGAAAGCTCTGGTTGACGCAGCAGGCGCCAAATACATCGCCAAGTTCCCGTCCTCGGCCGATACGCGCAATCTGGTAAAGGCGGAGTTTGTCGCCATGCGGCTCGCCGCGCTGGCCGGATTGCGCGTTGCTCCGGTGCGGCTCGTCAAGGCGGCTGGCAGGGATGTGCTGCTTGTCGAACGCTTCGACCGCGTGTCGGCGGCAAGCGGATGGACGCGAAAGATCATGGTGTCGGCGCTGACCTTGCTGGAACTTGACGAATTGATGGCGCGTTACGCGAGCTACGAGACCTTGGCCGAAATCATCAGGCATCGCTTCGCCGAACCGGTCGAAACCTTGCAGGAGCTGTTTGCCAGGCTCGCTTTCAACATCCTCTGCGGCAATACCGACGACCATGCGAGAAATCACGCCGCATTCTGGGATGGCAGCGAACTGCGCCTCACTCCCGCCTACGACATCTGCCCGCAAGGGCGAACCGGAAACGAAGCTTCCCAAGCGATGCTGATCGCCGGCGAGAACCGGTCCAGCCAGTTGCGGACTTGCCTCAAGGCCGCGCACAGCTTCCTGCTCGGCAGTGACGAAGCGAAACGGATTTTCGCGCAACTGCAGGACGCGATCAAAACCCACTGGCAGCAAGTCTGTGACGAGGCAGAGCTGGGGCAGGTCGAGCGCAAGTTCTTATGGAGACGCCAGTTCCTCAATCCCTGGTCGGTCATGCTCTAGAGCAGGCGGGCGCCTTGGGGCGGGAGCGTCAGTCCTGCACTTCGTTTACGAGGCGGAATATCGGGGAATCCTCGATGTGCTCCACTTCGGGAGGTTCGGCGGGGTCGAAGCGCATGCTTTCGATGTATTCGAGCAGCCTCTGCCGCGCTTCCGGGTCTACCGGGGTCGGAGGCAAGGAGTCGACTTCAACGACCTGAACCACTGGCGCGGCAGCAGGCGGTGCCGGCTGTTCGGCGATTTGTGGGGTTTCTGCAGGGCGGTCGATGCCGGCTCGCAGGCCGATGAACAGGGCCACCGCGACGGTCGCGGCGATTGCCGCGCGGGCGGCGAAGCGGCGTGGCCCCGTCAGGCTCGCCAACCTGTTCGTGAACTTGCCGCTGCTCGCTGAGCTGGCGCCGAAGCGCCCTGGCGCATCCTCCCCGGCAAGGCGGAGAGCCACCTTGGCAGAGAAATCTTCTGGCAGGCGATGCAGGCGGGGTTCATGCAGCAGCGACTGGGCCATGCTGTAACGCTCCCAGGTGCGCAGCAATTCCGGGTCGCTGGCGGCCTGTTTCAGCAGGCGACGCAATTCCAGTTCATCGGTTTCGTCATCGAGCATCGC
>RKSA01000251.1 GCA_007571115.1 Gammaproteobacteria bacterium | reverse complement strand
CGCCCGCACGGCACCACGCAACGCCGTTTTCAGTGCCACCCCCCTCTCACTGGTGATGGTGCAATACGTAGTCGATGAAACTGGAAAGGCCGACGATATGCGGAGGCATCCTGCCGGCGCCTGGCTTGAAAGGGTTTTTCATCTGGTTTCCGTTCATGTGTCGTTTCGTTGCGCAAGCCATGGGATCATAGCGCTTTTCCACTCGCAAAGTGAGAATATCGGCATGGAAAGGCTGCTATGGGAAGTCGAGGCCGTTGCGCGGCGGGCGGGTGCGGCGATCATCGACATCTACGAGTCGGCGGGGGGCGTGGCGGTGCGGTACAAGGAGGACAGCTCGCCCGTGACCGAGGCCGACCAGTGCGCGGATGCGATCATCTGCGCTGGCCTGGCCGGGCTCGAGCCGCGCCTGCCGATCGTTTCCGAGGAAGCTGCACGGCCGGAATACGAGACGCGGCGGCAATGGCGGCACTACTGGCTCGTCGATCCGCTCGACGGGACTCGCGAGTTCGTCAAGCGCAATGGCGAATTCACCGTCAATATCGCGCTCGTTCGCGATGGCCTTGCCGAGCTTGGCGTCGTGCATGTGCCGGTCAGCGGAACGAGCTACTCGGGACTGATCGGCCACGGCGCGTTTCGCCAGCACGTCGGCGCCGCGCGCCTGCCCATCAGCACGAGGGCAAGGCCCGCCGACTCGCCATTGCAGGTGCTGGCGAGCCGCAGCCATCGCGACCCGCACCTCGAACGCGTGCTGCAGCGGCTTGCAGCCGAATTCGGCGCTGTCGAGACCGTCAGCATGGGCAGCTCGCTGAAGTTCTGCCTGCTCGCCGAAGGCAAGGCCGACATCTACCCCCGGCTGGCGCCGACTTTCGAATGGGATACCGCAGCAGCCCACGCGGTGCTCGCAGCCGCTGGCGGTGCAATCCTCGATAGCGATTTCCAGCCCTTGCGCTACAACGCGCGGGGAGATCTGCGCAATCCGCATTTCATCGCCGTGGCCGACCAGGCGCCCGACTGGCGCGGGATTCTCGAATCGGCCTGGCCTGCCGGGGCCGGTGGTCAGACCGGGGGCGCCTTGCAGTAGTGGTCGATGAAACGCTGGTGCGAAGGAAGCTGGCTGACGAGCTTATCCACCGAGCCATGGATGCCGGTCAGGAAACGATGCAGCTCTTCTTCGCTCATCATGTTGACGATCGGGTGATACTGCTCGGGCAGCAGGCCCTGGCCGAGCATCACCTGGATCCACGAATTCTCGCCGAACAGTTCGGTCGGCACCTTGAACACGCGTCCCGACTGCCTGAACAGCTCGATGCGGTGCCTGAGCGAGCCGGGAATGTCCATGCTGCGGCATTGGCGCCAGAAGCGACTGTCGGCCCGCTTCGTGACGTGATAGTGCAAGATGATGAAATCTCGGACGTTTTCGATCTCGAACCGCATCTGATTGTTGAACTCCTCGACATCGGGCTGACGGATTCCGTCATAAGGGAACATCTGCATCAGGCGGATGATCGAGCGCTGGATCAGATGGATGCTCGTCGATTCGAGGGGCTCGATGAATCCTGAAGCAAGCCCCATGGCGACGCAGTTCCTGTACCAGTGCCTGCGCCGCTGGCCGGCGTTGAAGCGGATCACTCGCGGCTCGGTGAGCACCTTGCCCTCGACGTTTTCCAGCAGTTTCGCGGCTGCCTCGTCGGCGCTCCAGTGCCTGCCGCTGAACACCACACCGTTGCCGACCCGATGCTGCAAGGGAATGCGCCATTGCCAGCCAGCCTCCCGGGCGATCGAGCGGGTGTAGGGGAGCGGCTCGCCGACCGATTCGGTCTGCAAGGCGACGGCGCTGTCGCAGGGCAGCCAGTGCTTCCAGTCGTCGTAGCCGACGTTGAGAGTCTGCTCGATCAGCAGGCCGCGAAAGCCCGTGCAATCGATGAACAGATCGCCTTCGATGCGCTGGCCCGACTGCAAGCGGATCGCGCTGAGGTCGCCGCTGCCCGGATCTTGCTCGACGAACTCGATCCTGCCTTCTTGCCGGACCACGCCGCATTGCTCGGCGATGCCACGCAGGAACTTCGCATAGAGCGAGGCGTCGATGTGATACGCGTAATTGAGGCCCTGGCTTGGCAGCACCGCGAAGCGGTTCTGCATCGCTGCGGCCCATTCCTTGCAGTATTCGCCGAACTCGCGGCTGATTCCCATTTTCAGGCCCTTCAGCCAGAAATGCTGGAATCCTGCGGCCCAACTGTCCTTGCCGGTCCAGCCGAAGGAGTGGATGTAGTCCTCGCCGCTGTCGCGCCAGCTTTCGAACTTGATGCCGAGCTTGAAGGTTCCCTGGGTCGCCTTGAGAAAATCCTCTTCCTTGACCTTGAGCAACTGGTGGAAGGTGAGCAGGGTCGGGATCGTCGCTTCGCCGACGCCGACCGTGCCGATCTCTTCCGATTCGACCAGGGTGATGTGCAAGGTCTTGCCGAGCAACCGCGATAGCGCTGCTGCTGCCATCCAGCCTGCGGTACCGCCACCGGCGATGACGATCTTGTGGATCTTGCGGTTTTGCATCGACTCTCTCCTTCTGCTCTGTACTGTACTCTCTGCTCTTCCCTGCCCTGCCCTCTATCCCCAGCTCCTGGCTTGGGGACGTTTTGCTAGCGGCCCAGGCGCTTGCGCAATTCGGTTTGCAATTGCCGGGCACTCGCAGCATCGAACGGCGCCAGGCAGCCTCTTCCCGGCTCGGGAATGTGCTCGTACACCGCCTCGTCGGCGTGGAAAACGTAGTGATCGAACAGCCCGCGCCAGAGCTCGCGGCGCTGCGGCGACAGGTCGCGCAAGGCGAGCATCGCGTGCATCAGTGCGGTGCTGGGCGAGCCCATGAAACTCGGCGAGTCGCACCACCAGTAGTTAACGAGCATGTTGAACTCTTGCCGGGACTCGACATGGTGCCACCACATGCTCGGGACGAAAATCGCGTCACCAGGCCCGAGCGAGGCGGTTCGCGCGTGACGCAAGGCTTCGGCGAATTTCGGGAAGCGCTCGAAATCGGGATTGGCCACATCGACCAGGCTGATTGCCTGGCCCGAAGGCGTCTTGTCGATGGGGCCCACGTACAGATTGCCGATCTGTTCTGGCGGGAACAGTGTGAAGCGCCTTTCGCCAGCGACGACGCAGGCGACGTTGTCGGGGAAGTCGTAGTGCGCCGATATTCGGGTGCGGTTGCCGATCCAGAAACTCGCGAGGGCATCGTCGGCGGGCAATTGCAGCGCGTTTTCGGCGCGGAAACCGGGCATCCACTGGTCGATGGGGGTTGAGCCGACGTACAAGGTTGCCAAGCGCTGCTCGCGACCGGATTCGGAGAGCTTGGCGAAGACCTGGGGCAGGCTCGCCTTGCCGGCGACGAAATTGAAACCGGTGCAATCGTCGTTATAGAAAAACCTGCCATCGATCGAGGCATCCCCCGCATATACCGTGACCGGCTCTTCGCGCCAGAATCGCGCCAGATAGTCCGCCGCGCCGCCAATCGAGCCGCGACATTGCGCCACCGCAGGCCAGCGGCTGACGAGCTCGCGCAGCAATACCGGCTCGGTCGAGTCGAATACCTGGGCGGGAATCGCGCCGCTGGCGCAATCGAGACTCTTGACGGGTGCCGGTTCAGGCATCGGGAGCGTCCTGGCGGCCTCGGGCGAGTTTTGCATTCTTCCGTTCGGCAAGCGCTTGCAGGTTGCCCAGGGAGGCGAGCACCATGAACATCGGCATGAGAAAGCCGTTCGCTTGCAGCTCTCCGAGGGCCTCTGCGGACAGTCCCTGAATTTTTTCCTCGTCGAGGCAATGGAAGCCGATCAACTGGTTGCGCGAACCGTCCTGCAGCTCGATTTCGAGCGTCATCGACTCGAGCAAGTCGTGCCTGCGCAAGGCGGCGACGAAAGTCCTGCCGTGTTCGAGGCCGAGATAGATCGATTCGAGCAGGTCGGCCATGTTCTCCAGAAACGGCGTGTGACCGCCGAGGGGCTGGAACAGCGGCTCGCCATGCTCGGTGCTGACTCGGGGATGGTCGAGATCGATCGACAGCAGCCGGATTCGCTGACT
Organism: Gammaproteobacteria bacterium; assembly: GCA_007571115.1. Classification (GTDB taxonomy): domain Bacteria; phylum Pseudomonadota; class Gammaproteobacteria; order Pseudomonadales; family Pseudohongiellaceae; genus UBA9145. The sequence continues at coordinate 8,630 of RKSA01000251.1, read as the reverse complement.
GCCTTCGCCATCCGCTTGCTGATAGCCGATCAGAAAGGGCTCGCGGCGCACCATGGCGGGGATGTAGGGCGCGCACCAACCGCGGAACTCGTCGAGAAACAGGTTTTCTCCCTGCTCGAAACCGAACAGCGCGAGGAGGGAGAAATTGTCCGCAGCGTCCTGCCGGAAAACGATCGGATAGCAGGCCTGGACGTTGCGCAACTCGAAGGGGAATACCGGCGAATGCATGATGCCATCGCCGTAGCGCGCGGCGCGCTCGGTGATGACCTTGAGCTCGGCGTGCTCGGCATTATTGAGCAAGGCATGGTTCGGCATGGCAAGCTAGGCTGCCGTCCGGCGCGCGATGGCGCTGAGCAGCTCCCTCGTTTGCGGCAACAGGCGCGCCATTTGCCGCGCTTTGACCCGGTTGCCATGAAAGACTTCATCGGCCCGCCTGCGCATTTGCGCATCCCGCGCTGCGCCGGTGGCGCCGGTCGCGAAATGAGCGGGGCGGAAACCCATTCCGTAAAGCACGTACTGGTAGCTCGCGGAAGGGAACAGCTCGTCGAGCCGCGGCGCGTCGTCGTGCCAGGGCGGCTGCTGCTGCCACAGCAGCAGCTTTTCGCGCAGACTGTCGGGCCAGCTCTGCCGGGAACGGTTCTCCTGCCAGTAGTCGCTGTCATCGCGAGCGCTGATCGCGTAATGCAACTTGAGGAACTCGACGATTCGCAGCCAATGGTAGCGCATCTTGTCGTTGAAGCGCCTGGCGACGACGTCCATGATTTCCCGGTTCCGGGGCAATTGCTCGGCGATGAGCGCCGCCGACTGCTCGATCAGCGCGAGGGCCGATGCCTCCAGGGGCTCGACGAAGCCCGCCGACAATCCCACCGCGACGCAATTGCCGACCCAGAAGCGTTCGCGATAGCCCGGCTCGAAAGCGATCGTCCGATAGCCAAGCCCGGCAAGATCGATGCCAGGAGAGCTCTTCGCGACGTAGGCCTGCAAGGCTTGCAGCGCCGTCTGCTCCTCGGCGTGGGAGCTCGAATGGACGTAGCCGACGCCGCGACGGCTGCCGAGCCCGATATCCCAGATCCAGCCATGGGGCTGGGCCGTCGACAAGGTCACCGGGGCGATCGGATCGCCTGGGTCGGCGTAGGGAACCTGCACGGCGATCGCGCGGTCGTTGAATAGCACGTCCTTGACGCCGATCAGTTCGCTCCCGCAATGCCCTGCGAGCAACAGCGCCTTCTGGCCGGTGCAATCGACAAAGAGATCGCCGGCGACGCGCTCGCCGGTGTCGAGCTTGACAGCCGCGATGTCTTCGCCAAGGCCAGGCTCGACACCTTCGACATTGCCGACGATGTATCGAACACCGAGCTTCCCCACCCCGTGACGGTGCAACAGGCCGGCGAATGCCGTCGCATCGAAATGATAGCCATAGTTGACGGTGAAGGCGTATTGCGGTGCATCGGCCTGCTTTGGCGCCAGCCCGAGCTCGATCACTCGCGCCTGGGGAGTGACGAGCTCGGCGAAGGTCGTTGCAGCGCCATGGGCGAGCCAGTATTGCGCGGGATTGAGCTCGGCGTATGCCGTCGGCAGACTGAACGGATGCAGGTATCCGGGAGCTTCGGCAATTCCCGACCAGCCACGAAAGCCGGTGCCTTGCTTGAAGCTCGCGCTGGCTTCGCGAACGAGCTCGTGTTCGGCAATTCCGATTCGCTGCAAGGTCGCGCGCATCGATGGCCAGGTGCCTTCGCCGACTCCGATGATGGGAACGTCGGGCGATTCGACGAGCACGACCTTAAGGGAATCGTCGCCGCGCTTGCGCGCTTCGGCCACCACCATGCAGGCGCTGATCCAGCCAGCGGCGCCGCCACCGACGATCACGATCTTGCGGATGGGTCGGCACATGGATTCGCTACTGCCTTGCCAGGTCTGCCTGCTATGCTCCGGGAACCATGCAAGGTCGGCACACGCCCAGAGGCGACCGGCCCGCACCGTTCTGGGGCGATGATACCAAGAGCGGCTGCCCCGGCAGGCTTACAGCTTGTAGCGGAAGCCGATGTTGTAGCGAGGCCCCGACTGGGCGGCGAATAGCGTCTGCAATCTGTCGCGGCCGTAGACATGGGTCGTTTCGTCGGTCAGGTTCAGGATGTCGAGATACACCTGCATGTTCTCGTTGAACCAGTAGCTCGCGCTCATGTCGACTTGCTGGTACGCCGCGACGTGGGTAGGCGGCCCGGCGCCGACGTTGTCCTGGCCGGTTCCGGAGAGAAAGTCGTCGCGCCAGTTGTAGGCGATCCGCACGCTGATGTCATTGCGGTCGTAGTAGGCGATCAGGTTCGCCGAATCGCTCAAGCCGGAAAGCACGAACTGCTGGGCGAGGCTGAAATTGTCATAGCCGACGTCGGCCTCGACGATCGTGGCGTTCGCGATCACGCCGAACCCCGTCGCGCCGAACGCGTGCTGCACGACGATTTCCCATCCATCCATCTGTGCCTGCTCGATGTTCACGGGAACAGTGAGGTTGAAAGGCGCAGCGGGGTCGCGGCCGGCAACTCCGGAAATGATCCCCGCCGCGGCGTCGACTCCAGCCGCGTCGGGGCGGTTCTCGAGTATCCACGAATACAGCGTTCCGCCATCGGAGCTTCCCGTCGCGGCTCGCGCTTCCTCGCCAAGAGGCCCAAGCGCCGGATGCGGCAGGCCAAAGGTTTCCTCGATCACCGACGCAGTGCCGATGAAGTTCTCGACGTCCTTGATGAAGTAGCCGATCGCGGCGTAACTGTCCTCGGCGTAATACCATTCGAGGGAGAAATCGCGATTCAGGGAATCGAAGGGCAGCAGGTTCGGGTCGCCCCGGTTGCCCGTGCCACCGTCGATCCGCACCAACTGGTCGATCGTCTGCCCGCCCTGGATGTCTTCGTAAGTGGGCCTGGTGAGCGTCCGGCTGACCGAGGCGCGGGCAACGATGTCCGGAGTCAGGTCGAACTTGAAGTCGAGGTTCGGCAACAGGAATCCGTAGTTGCCCGTCAGCGAGGTGAACTCGGGATCCCCTTGCACCGCCGACAGCTCGTTACCGGCGACCCAGTTGATCTGGGTGTAGGCCGGTGAAAGCGCCTGGGAGGCGATGTCGGTCTCCTCGTAGCGCAGGCCGAGGCGGATATCGACGGGCACATCGCCGAGTTCGGTTCCCATGTGCAACTGGAAATACGCCGCGAACGAATCTTCCTGGGTGCGCCGGTCGGAAGTGAAAGTGCTCGAGGGGCAAAGACCCGTTCCGCAGTCTCCCATGTCGGTGAGCTGGAAAATGCTCGCCTCGCCAGAAGCCATGAGCTGCTCGGTTCTCGCGATCAGATCGGACATGTCGAAGCGGTAGAAGTCGGTCTGGCGGCGCGGGTCCGTGCCGCCGGGGATCTTCGAGAACCCGTCGGCCGCCGAGGCGGGCTCGAGCAGATCGGCGATCGCTCCGCGCTCGGTCTGGGCGCTCCAGGAGTCCCGTTGCACGACCGAACTCGCCGAGCGGTTGTTGACTTCGGTCAGTTGCACGCCGAAATCGATGCTTTCGACGAAATCGAGATCGAAGTCGTAAGTGGCCGAGACGCTTGCCTGGCTGATGTCCATTCGCGACACGTTGTTGTCGAACACGCTGCCGGTGATGACCATGTCGTCGGCGGAAAGCGGATCGTTCAGGCCGAGTTCGAGAACCGGCAGCTCGTTGCCGAAATGGCCCGTGGTCCGGTCGCGGCTGTAGGCGGCGATCGAAAGCAGCGCGGAATCGCCAAAAGGGCTGTTCGGCGAACGTTTCGCGCTCGAGTCGTGATAGTCGAATGCAAGCGACAGGCGGTCGGAAACGTCCCAGAGCAGGTTGAGCCCGGTCGATGAGTTCTGGGTGCGCCACGCATCCTCGCCCCCTCCCATCGAGTAGTCCGAATTGACCGAATTTTCGGTATACGTCAGCGGGCTCGCCTGGGGGCCATCGGTCCACAATGTTTCCTGGCCGCCGAAATTGAACCAGGCCGACAGGTTGCTGTAGGACCGGGCAAGCTCGACTTCGGAATACGTGTAGTCCAATGTCGCGAGGACGTTTTCGCTAGCGCGCATCTGCAAGGTGAGCTGCCCATTGGTGCGAACGCGGTCCCATTCGGCAAGCTCGTAGCCGATCGATTGCGGAACCGAATACAGGTCGCCTTCGCCGGGCCGGTTTTGCTGGTTGGGGTCGGTATGCGGCGGGATTCCTCCCCATTCCGAGGGGCCGATTCCGCACCAGCAGTTGTCGGTTTCGCCCGGGAAGGTGCGCCAGCCGCCGACGCTCGCGGTGCCTGCGCCGTTGTTGCGCTCCTGCCGCACCGCGCTCAGCGCGATGCCGATGCTGTCGTCGGCGAAGGTGTTGGAAAACAGTGCGGACATTTCCGGGGTGAGGCTGTCGCCCGTTTGCGTCGACTCGTCGTGCAGGCCACTCAATGCAGCGGTGAAGTTCATTCCCGGCGAATCGAGGGGGCGGGTCGTGCGGATATTCAGGGTCGAGCCGATGCCTCCGGTGGGAACGTTGGCCTGGCCGCTCTTGTAGACTTCGACTGCGGCAATGCCTTCGGAAGCGAGGTCGCCAAAATCGAAGGAGCGATTCGTTCCGTCGCCGGTCGGCATCTGCCGGCCGTTCAGCAACACGAGGTTGAAGTGCGGACCGAAACCGCGCACCGTGATGTTCTTGCCTTCGCCGCGTTCGCGATCGATCGACACCCCCGTGATCCGCTGCAGGGATTCGGCGAGATTGCTGTCGGGAAAATCGCCGATGTCCTCGGCGGTAATTGCATCCACGACGCCATCGCGGTTGCGCTTCAGATCCATCGACTCGCGCAGGCTCTGGCGAATGCCAGTGACGACGATCTGCTCGATCGGTTGCGCTCCTCGCTCGATCTCCTGCCCGTATGCCGCCCCGCCGGCCAAGGCGAGCGACACCGCCGCAGCAAGCGGCGACTTCGCAAAACATCTTGTAGCCACTTCGATTCTCTCCTTCGCTTCCCCGAGCCGCTGCCCGGAGGGGCTCGGTCAGGGTTGCGACGCTGGGCATCTCGCCACGTCTGCTGGCGAAATGATAACGTTGTCATGCCGACCATATGCCAGACGGGCGGCGTTGTCAACAGCATTTTGCATCAAATTCGCCGAACGCCTGCCACCTGCTCTGGGCTAGTCGCGTCGATCGCGTTCTCGCCGAGCCTTTGCCGGGTTGCGGACAGGCCCAGGCCATGGCCGGCGGGGAATGCCGCTCCGGCCTCGACAAGCAGCCCGTCGCCGTGTTCGGGGCCTGGCCAGGGAAGCGGCAATCGGCCGCTGAAATCGTGCTCTCCCATGAGCACTTCGGCGACTCCTCGACCTTCGGCGCCGGGTAGCCAGCTCGCGACAAAAGCCGCCGATGCATCGATTTCCGCATCGATAATCAAGGGTCGGCCCGACACGAGCACGGTGACCACTGGGATGCCCCTGGCGGCGATGCTGCGGATGCATGCGAGATCCTCGGGGTGGGTTTCGGCGAGCACGAGGCTCTTGGCATAGGCATCGAGGGGATTCATCAGGCCGTTGATCATCGCCCCGGCCTCGGCGAACAAATGGTCGCCGTGGCGAATGTCGCCATGGCCTTCGGCGTAGGGAGTCTCGCCGATGACGACTACCGCGACATCGTGCAGGCGCGGGTCGGCGCCGCTGCCGTCGAGGCTCTCGTCGAGCACGGCCTGGGGCGCCAGCGCCTGGATTCCCTGCCAGATCGTCTCTCCGGTGATCGTGCCGTTGCCGCTTTCGCCCTGCCAGCTTACCGTCCAGCCGCCGCATTGGTGGCCGAGGTTGTGCGCGTTCTTGCCGGCGACGAGGATGCGCTGCTCGCGGCCCAGGGGTAGCGCCTGCCGCTCGTTCTTCAATAGCACCTGGGATTGCCGGGCCGCCTTGCGAGCCAGATCCCTGTGCGCGGCGCAGGCGAAATCCGCATTGCCCGTTTTCGCCCGGTGCGCCGGGCGCGGCATGTCGAGCAGCCCGTAACGCGACTTGACGCGCAGGATGCGGCGCACCGCATCGTCGATTCGCGCCAGCTCCACGTGGCCTTCGCGCACCTGCCCTTCCAAGGTGTCGATGAATTCGCGCCAGCGCTCGGGAACCATGAACATGTCGAGGCCCGCATTGACCGACTTGCGAACCGCGATGGCGTAGTCGGCGTCGAGGTAGTCGATGCCGTTCCAGTCGGAAAGGACGATACCGGCAAAACCGAGTCGCTGCTTGAGCAGTTCGGTGACGAGGAAGCGATGGCCGTGGCACTTGTCGCCGTTCCAGCTATTGAACGAGACCATGACCGTCAGCGCCCCTGCTTGCAGCGAAGGAAGGTACGGCGCGATGTGGGTCGCTTCGAGTTCCTCCCAGGGCAATGCCGTATCGCCCTGATCCATGCCTTGCCAGGTGCCGCCATCGCCGACCCAATGCTTGACGCAGGCGATGACCCTTTCCCCCTGCAATGCCTCGACGTAACTCGCGCCGAGCCTGGCGACGAGCGCGGGATCGCTGCCGAAACTTTCATAGCTGCGGCCCCATTTGCAGTTCCGCGCCACCGAAAGTGCCGGGGCAAAGTTCCATTCGAGGCCGCTGGCGAGGATTTCCCTCGCCGTGGCCCGGGCGATCTCGGCAACGAGCTGCGGGTCGCCGGCAGCGCCAAGGCCGATGTTGTGGGGGAATACCGTCGCGCCCTTGAGATTGCCATGGCCGTGTACGGCGTCGACGCCGACGAGCGGCGGAATTCCCGGGCTGCCCTCCTCATCCATCGCCGCCTGCCAGAAAGCATCGTTCATGGCGATCCAGTCAACGAGCTCGTTGTTGCCCGGATGGGAGCCGCCACCGCATAGAATCGCTCCCAGAGAATGGCGCCTGACGTCTTCGGCAGTCGTGGAGAGCCTTTCGGCCATCGTCATCTGGCCGATTTTCTGCCGCAAGCTCATGCGCTCCAGCTTTGCGGAAAGCAGTTCCTTGTGATCCTTGCCCGCCATCAATCGCATCTGGAGGCCAGTTCGCGTTCGATCTGTTCGAGGGACTTGCCCCGGGTTTCGGGCATGATGCGAACGAGCGCGACAAGCCCGGCCACGGCGACTGCGCCGTAGACGAGAAAGGTCAGGCTACTGCCGAACGTCGCGAGTTCCCAAGGGAAGAGCATTTGCACGAGGAAGCTGACGCCGGAATTCACCAGGCCAACGAAGGAGATTGCAGCGGCCCTGACGTAGTTGGGGAACAGCTCCGAGAACAGCACCCACATGATCGGCCCGAGCGAGAACGCGAAGCACGCGACGAAACCGAGGATTCCGGCCAGCACCAGGGTCGTGTCGACTTTGATCGCTGCCGCGACCAGGCTCGATTCAAGGCCGCCTTCGTCATCGACTCCCGCCGAACGCAAGGCGCCTCGCAAGGCGTTTTCGCTCGCAAATTCGCGTCCCGCGAGCTCGACGAGGGCGGCTTGGGTTTGTGCATCGACCGCTGCGGTGGCCACCGATTCTTCATCGAGCCGGTAACTCGCCTGATGGAAGGTCCAGGAAAGCAGCAGCATGAATGCGGCGATGCCCGTCAGGCCCGTGAGCAGCAAGGGCTTTCTGCCAAGCCGGTCGATGCTGAGAATCGCGACGATCGTGAACAGCAGGTTGACCAGCCCCACGAGCACTGCCTGCAGGAACGCCGCATCGGCGCCGAACCCGGCTTGCTCGAAGATCATCGGCGCATAGAAGAACACCGCATTGATTCCCGTCGCCTGCTGCACGATGCCAACGGTCAAGGCGATCAGCAGGACGAGGCGAAGATGGCGGCGCAACAGCTCGGCGAAACCAGCCACCGTTGCGGCCTTGCCGCTCGCCAGGCTCGCCTCGACCGCAGCGTGTTCGCGTCGGCCTTCGGTCTCGCCATTGATGCGAACGAGGATTCCGAGCGCCTCGCCGTGGCGGCCCCGGGATTGCAGCCAGCGCGGGCTTTCGGCAACCCATTGCAGCACCAGCAGGTACAGCAGGGCAGGCAGGGCCTCGATACCGAGCATCCAGCGCCAGAGCGCTTCTGGCGCGATCAGGGGATTGTCGGATTGCGACCACTGCAGAAGCAGGTAGTTGCTGAAAAACGCCGCCGAAATGCCGATCACGATGTTGAGCTGGTTGAGCGAAACGAGTCGGCCGCGAATCGCTGCCGGCGCGACCTCGGCGATATACATCGGAGCGACGATCAGCGCCGCGCCAACGGCAAGGCCGCCGACCATTCGCGCGAACACCAGCAGCGAGTAGCCAGGCGCCAGGGCGCAGCCGAGCGCCGATACGAGAAACAGCAGCGCCGCAGCGCGCAGCACGCCAACACGGCCGATGCGATCGCTCAAGGGCCCCGCTCCGAGCATCGCCAGAGTCGAGGTCAGGGTCAGCGAAGCGACTGCCCAGCCGAGCTGGAGCTCGTTCAACTGGAACTCGTCCTCGATGAAGCCCACGACTCCGGAGATCACCGAGGCGTCGAAACCCATCAGGAAGCCGCCGAGGGCCGCGCTCAGGCTGGTCAGCCAGACATAGGCGCCGCCGGTGTTCGCGGTCTCGTTTTGCTGTGCCGACATGGGAAAATCCTCGCAGACATGCTTCAGCCCCTTCTTACCAGCAAACTGACAG
>RKSA01000216.1 GCA_007571115.1 Gammaproteobacteria bacterium | reverse complement strand
CCGTAGATGATGACGGGCTCCTTCGGCCGGAAATTCTGGATCATCACTTGCACGACCGCCTTGACGAGGAAGCGGCTTCCTCCGAGGAAGAGCAGCGCAAGCATCCAGAAAATCGGGAACAGCGAATAGTCGAGAGCCTCGGGAGGCAGGGACAGGATGCACGCCACGGCAACGAGGCAGGTCGCGAAAGTCACCGCCTGCAAAAGCTGGAAAATGTATTGCAGGCCGAGATACAGGAGCAAGGCGCGATAGATGCCGAGCCGCGCGAATGCGAGCAGGCTACACGCCATGGCGATCGCGAGATAGAGCTGGAACAGCGGGTTTTCGCCGCTGGCGCCGTTGCCGAGCAAGGAAAATGACAGCGACAGGGCAACAAGCAGCAGGATCGCGTCGACCACGAGCAAGGCAGCGAGCTTGATCGTTCGCGACAATGGAAAATTGTACAGATGCATCGCTTTGCCGATTCCGTTCACGATTGGCGTGGTGCTGCGCCAAGCTTGCGCTCAACCCCGGCACCGAGCCGCAGCGACAATAGCACGAGTGGCGCCAATCCCGCCAATGCCAATGCCATCCCCCATTGTGGATGCAGCAGCGACCACCAGGCAAGCGGCGCCAGCCAGCAGCCATTGAGCGCCAGAACCGCCAGGGTGACGCGACGATGGCTTCCCCAGCGCAGGGCCATGTGCTGGTAGGCGTGGCAGCAATGCCCTTCGAACCACCTCTCGCCGCGAGCAATGCGGCGCAGCAGGGTCACGCTCGCATCGGTGACGAAGACTCCGAGCAGCAGCAGCCAGGTCCAAACGCTCATGCTGCCATGGGCCATGCTGAGCAAGGCGAACACTCCCAGGGTGAAACCGAGGAAATTGCTGCCTGCGTCGCCCATGAAAATTCGCGCTGGCGGCCAGTTCCAGAAGAGAAAGCCAAGGCCGGTGGCACCAAGGCCGGCACTGAGAACGCCGAGGGCTGCATCGTCGGCAAGCACCGCGAACAGAACCGCCATCGCGTTGACGAACACGAGCTCGCTCGCTGCCAGCCCGTCGATTCCGTCCATGAAATTGTACAGATTGAGCAGCCAGACGAGGGCGAATGCCGCGAGGGCCTGCAATAGCCATCGATCGCCGATCTCGAACAGCAGCAAATCCACTGGCGCCACGGCGCCGAGCCAGAACACCGCCCAGATGGCGGCGGCGAATTGCGTTGCCAGACGCCAGCCCAGCGGCAGCTTCCACAAATCGTCGCAGAGCCCGACCGCAGCAACGAGGCCGCTGCCGCCGAGTGCGAGCAATGCCTTGCCCGGGATCACCCCAGCCCACCAGCAGCCACCGGCGAAAACGAGGAACAATGCCGCGAAAGCGATTCCGCCGCCGACCGGAGTCGCGTGCTCGTGCAGGCTGCGCGCGACGGGAACGTCGAACAGGCCGATGCGCAAGGCGCAACGGCGAACCGCTCCGGTCAGCAGGAACGAGGCGAGCGCGAGCCCGGCGAGGATGGCGAGGAACATGCTGCGGCTTGGGAAAAGCCGCGATTATACCCCGGCGGCGAGGCGGTCAGGCGCTCCGGATTGCCCGGAGCGCCTGTGCCGGTCTTGCGCTCAGTCGCTTGTCAGTGCGATCCGGTCCCGGTTGCGCTCGAGCGTTCCGGGGCCGATGCCTTTCACTTCGAGCAATTCCTCGACGGTCTTGAAAGCGCCGAACATCTCGCGATACGCGACGATCTCCTGGGCCTTGACGAGGCCCACGCCGTCAAGCGCTGCGGCGATCGCCGCAGCGTCAGCGGAATTGATGTCAATTCGCGTGACTTCCACAGAGGCGGCAGCCGGTTGCCCGGCGGCCATGCTCCAGGGAGCGGCGAACAGCGAAACAAGCAAAATCGCAATAGCGAACCAGTTGGTCTTGGTCATGACAGGTACCTTCCCTTCGTTGCAAATGGTTTGGAATTGCGCAGCCTTGGGGCCGCGCAGGGAAAGCCTAGTCTGAATCTCGCGAATTACCATGAATCGCGGCAAGATATTCATCGAGGGCGGCGCCGGGGGAACTCGCCTGGGTGATCGGCCGCCCGACCACGAGGTAGTCGGCGCCTGCGGCGAGCGCCTCTGCGGGCCCCATGACTCGCTTCTGGTCGCCTTGCGCTTCGCTCGGGCGGCGAATCCCCGGGGTGACGAGGACGAAACCCCGGGGCAATTCACGCCGCAACATCGTCACTTCAGCCGGCGAGCAGACGACTCCGCGAAGCCCCGCCGCCTCGCACATCCGCGCCAGCCGCAGCACCTGCTCGCTGGCACTGTGGCAATGGCCGAGTTCGCGAAGCGCTGCGTCGTCGAGGCTCGTCAACACGGTCACGCCAACGAGCAAGGGCTGGCGCCCGGCGCTGTCGCGAAGCGCCCGGGAGGAGGCTTCGAGCATCGCCCTGCCCCCCGAGGCGTGAACGTTGATCATCCACGCGCCCAATTCGCAAGCGGCGACCTCGACCGCCCTGGCGACGGTATTCGGAATGTCGTGAAATTTCAGGTCAAGAAAGACCTCGAAGCCGCGTTGCTGCACCTTCGTCACGAGCCTGGGGCCGCAGGCGGTGAACAGCTCCTTGCCGATCTTCACCCGGCAAAGCCGGGGATCGAGCTCGCCGAGCAGGCGCAAGGCGTCGTTCTCGCTGGAAACGTCGAGGGCGACGATGATGCGCTTGCGCTGCTGTTGCTGTGCGTCGATTTCCATTTTCAGGTACTCGCCTGGCGCCGGATCAATCGCCGCCACGGCTATCGCTGCCGCGAGGCTCGGCGATTTCGCGTTGCGCTGCGGCGAGCTGCCTTGCGAGTTTCCTCGCGCGGCTGCCGTGGCGCAATTCGCGGAACACTCGCAGACCGGCGAGCAGGCCGAGCAGGCCACCGCAGACGAAGGCGCCGAGAACCCAGACCGAGACCGCCTGGAAAGGAGATTGCCAGTCACCGAGGCCGAGCGCCACCGGTGTGCTGTTGTAGCGGACAAATGCCACCGCGGCGATGAAGACGCAGACAGCGAACAGGCCTGCGAGCAAGCGCTTGCAAGTGTTCATCGGCTATCGCGCGGCCTCGCTGACGCAGGGACGGCGTTCAGCCGCCACCGGCAGTTCGCGCCGCAGCTCCCTGATTGACTCGCTCGCGCAGTTGCTTGCCGGGCTTGAAGTAGGGAACGTACTTGCCTGACAGCGATACCTGGACTCCGGTTCGAGGATTTCTGCCAATGCGGGGCTGGCGGTAATGCAGGGAAAAACTGCCGAAACCGCGAATCTCGATGCGGCGGCCCTGGGCAAGCACCGCCGCCATATGATTCACGGTCGCCTTGACGGCGAGCTCGACGTCCCGGGAGGAAAGCAGCTCCTGCTTCGCCGCGATTCGCTGGATCAGTTCGGACTTGGTCATTGCTGGTCGCCTTAGTCGCCTTTCTCGCCTTCGCTGTCTTTTCCGTTTTCTGCGCTTTCTGCGCTTTCTGCGCTTTCTTCACTTTTGCCGCTTTCTTCGCTTTTGGCGCTTTTCGCGCTTTTGCCGCCTTTCTTCATCTGCGCCTTGATGAGGCCGCCGATCGTGCTCGGAGTGATCTCGGCGGTTTCCTGGGACTTGTGATGCTCGACCGCAGCGCGCTCGCGGTCGATTTCGAGCGCCTTGACCGACAGGTTGAGCAGGCGATTCTTGCGATCGACACCAATGACCTTGACCTCGATCTGCTGACCTTCCTGCAACTCGGTTCGCACGTCGCGAACCTTCTCGCGCTTGATTTCGGAGGCTTTCAATACGCCTTCGACGTCTTCGCTGAGCGCGACGAACGCAACCTTGGCCTCGACCGAAACGACCGTTCCGCTGAGCTCGCTGCCGACTCCCTGGGCCGCGACGAAGTCGCTGAACACGTCGTCGCTGAGCTGCTTGATTCCGAGGGAAATCCGTTCGCGGTCAGGGTCGATCGAAAGAATGACGGTCTCGAGCTGCTGGCCCTTGCTGAAGCGCCGCACCGCCTGCTCGCCGGGCTCATCCCAGGAAATGTCCGACAGATGGACGAGCCCGTCGATATTGCCCTCGAGGCCGATGAAGATGCCAAAGTCGGTGATCGACTTGATCGTTCCCGATATCTGGTCGCCCTTGCCGTGTTGCTCGGCGAAGCGTTCCCAGGGATTTTGCTGGCATTGCTTGATTCCGAGCGAAATGCGGCGCCGCTCCTCGTCGATGTCGAGCACCATGACCTCGACTTCGTCGCCGTGCTGCACGACCTTGGACGGATGGACATTGCGGTTCGTCCAATCCATTTCGGAAACGTGTACCAGCCCCTCGACTCCTTCCTCGATTTCGGCAAAACAGCCGTATTCGGTGACATTGGTGACGACGGCCATGACCCGGGCGTTGACCGGGTGGCGCTTCTTGATCGAGACCCAGGGGTCCTCGCCCATCTGCTTCAGGCCCAGCGAGACGCGGCTGCGCGCCCGGTCGTACTTGAGAATCTTCACTTCGAGCTCGTCGCCGACATTGACGATCTCGGAAGGATTCTTGATTCGCTTCCACGACATGTCGGTGATATGCAGCAGGCCGTCGACTCCGCCGAGATCGACAAAAGCGCCGTATTCGGTGAGATTCTTGACCACTCCCTTGACGAGCATTCCTTCTTCGAGCTTCTCGAGCAGCGCTTCGCGCTCTTCGGAACTGACCGATTCGAGAACGGCCCGGCGCGAAACGACGACGTTGTTGCGTTTGCGATCGAGCTTG
>RKSA01000183.1 GCA_007571115.1 Gammaproteobacteria bacterium | reverse complement strand
CCAGGCAATTGCGGAATCGTGAACGCAAACGACCGCGAAACCCCCGCAAGCAATCGCCGCTGAAGCGCAAGATCGGCATCATCGGCCATGTCGGACCACATTCGCACAGTCCGGCAGAGCATAGCAAATCGGCACCCTGCTGACGCATTCGCCGACGGAAATGGCAACTGCTGGATTTTGCTGGGTGGGTGGATTACTCTGCTTTGGGAGACAACTCGCATTCGCATTTTGCACAACAGGCCATGAGCAGAGAACCTTCGTTGCAACGCCCTCCTGCTGCGGGTTCCGCAGCGAGCGGACAGTTCGTCCATGCATTCGGCGAACGGACCGACGGCCATGCCGGCATGCGCGAAACGCTCGGCGGCAAAGGCGCCAATCTCGCCGAAATGGCAGCGATCGGCCTGCCGGTGCCTCCCGGTTTCACGATCAGCACCGAGGTCTGCGGCTGGTACTACGGCCACGACCGGCAGTATCCGCCGGGACTTGCCAAGGCCGTCGGCGAAGCGATCGCCAGCGTCGAGGGGCAGATGGGAAGGAAGTTCGGTGCGCGCAGCAATCCGCTGCTCGTCGCGGTTCGCTCGGGAGCGCGGGAATCGATGCCGGGAATGATGGACACGATCCTCAACCTCGGCCTCAACGATGCGACCGTCGAAGGACTCGCCGAAGTTTCCGCCAATCCAGCCTTCGCCTGGGACTGCTACCGGCGCTTCGTCCAGATGTACGGCGAGGTCGTCATGGAAGTGCGGGCGCGCAGCGAGGAAGAGGAAGATCCGTTTCACAGGATTCTCGTCGCGGAAAAACGCAAAGCCGGTGTCGAGCATGGCGGCAAGCTGAACGTCGCGCAGTTGCGCAATCTGACGCGGCGCTTCAAGGCCCTGATCCGGCGCCGCTGCGGCAGCGAGTTCCCCCAGGACGTCAACGAGCAGTTGTGGGGCGCCATCGGTGCCGTGTTCGGCTCCTGGAACAACGAGCGCGCCGTGCTCTATCGCCAGCAGTACCGAATCCCTTCCGCCTGGGGAACGGCAGTGAACGTGCAGGCGATGGTGTTCGGCAACGCCGGTGACGACAGCGCCACCGGAGTCGCGTTCACCCGGGATCCGGCCAATGGCGAGGAGGGAATCTACGGCGAGTACCTGGTCAATGCCCAGGGCGAGGACATCGTCGCCGGACTCTGCACGCCGAGCCCGATCAGGGAGATGGCCGAGGCCATGCCCGAAAGCTTCCGCGAACTGGAAAACGTTCGCCAGATCCTGGAGAAGCATTTCCGCGACATGCAGGATTTCGAGTTCACCATCGAATCGGGAAGGCTGTTTATCCTGCAAACCCGCAATGGCAAGCGAACCGGTCAGGCCGCTGTGCGGATCGCGGTGGAAATGCACCGCCAGGGGCTGATGTCGCGGCAGGCGGCCTTGCTGAAAATCCCTGCGGAATCGGTCGATTCGCTACTCGTGCCGGTGTTCGACCCCAGGGCCTTGAAAGCCGCGACGATGATCGGCCGCGGCCTGCCGGCCGGCCCCGGCGCCGCAGCCGGCAGAGTCGCCTTCACCGCAGCGACCGCAGAAATGCACGCGCGCCAAGGTCACAAGGTGATCCTCTGCCGAGTCGAGACTTCGCCGGAAGACCTCAAGGGAATGCTCGTTTCCCAGGGAATCCTGACATGCCGGGGAGGCGTTTCCTCCCATGCCGCGCTCGTTGCCAGGCAGCTTGGCAAGGTTTGCGTCTGCGGCGCGAGCGAAATCCGCATCGACTACGAAAGAAAGCTGCTCTTCACCGGCGGCCAGGCAATCCGCGAAGGCGACTATATCTCGATCGATGGCGGCACGGGAATCATCTATCAGGGGCTGGTGGAAAACACCGCATCGGAAGTGCAACGGGTGCTCGACGGCAACCTCGAGCCGCAAGGCAGCTACGCCTTCGAGCTGTTCGACACCGTCATGTCCTGGGCCGACGAGTTCCGCGCCATGCAGGTTCGCGCCAATGCCGACACGCCTGCCATGGCAGCAGAGGCGGTGCGTTTCGGTGCCGAGGGAATCGGCCTGTGCCGCACCGAGCACATGTTTTTCGAGGGCGACCGCATCAACTTCATGCGCCAGATGATCCTCGCCGCCGACGCGATGCAGCGCAAGGACGCCTTGAAGAAACTGCTCGTTTTCCAGCGCCGCGACTTCGCCGGCCTGTTCCGCGCCATGCAGGGAAGGCCGGTGACGATCCGCCTGCTCGATCCGCCCTTGCACGAATTCCTTCCCCAGGACGACGCGGTGCGCCGGCAACTTGCCGACAAGCTCGAAGTGACTCTCGATTACGTCGTCGAGCGAGTCAAGTCGCTGCACGAGCAAAATCCGATGCTCGGCTGCCGCGGCTGCCGGCTCGGAATCCTGCATCCCGACATCACCGAAATGCAGACCCGGGCGATCTTCGAGGCGGCCGCCCACGTCGTCAAGCAAGGCATTGCTTGCGTGCCGGAAATCATGATCCCGCTGGTTGGCTTCCGCGCCGAGCTCGCCGACCAGTTGCGAACGGTGCATCGCGTCGCCAGGGAGGTGCTCGCGCGGCAAAAAGTCGAGATTGACTACCTGGTCGGCTCGATGGTCGAGATTCCCCGCGCTGCAGTCACGGCGAACGAGATCGCCGAAGAGGCCGACTTCTTCAGTTTTGGCACCAACGATCTCACCCAGACGGCGCTCGGCCTGAGCCGTGACGACATGGGCCTGTTCTTCGAGGAGTACCGGAAAAAGCAGATTTTTGACCAGAATCCCTTTGCCAGCCTCGACCAGAGCGGAGTCGGCCAGTTGATCGAGATGGCTGTCGACCGGGGCCGCTGCACCAAGCCCGGAATCAAGCTCGGCATCTGCGGCGAACACGCCGGGGATGCGGCCTCGATCGAGTTCTTCCAGCGCCAGGGGCTCGACTACGTGAGCTGTTCACCGCCACGCGTTCCAGTGGCGCGCCTCGCCGCAGCCCAGGCGCGACTGGTCGCGGAATCGCCGCAGCCGGCGGCGGCTTCCACGTCGACATCGTCGTCGTGATGCTCGTGCCCCTGACGAGCGACGCTCGCGAACCCCCATGGCCAATGCATCGCCTCGCCGACCCTCGCTGACGATCGCGACTGCGGGCCATGTCGATCACGGCAAGACCCTGCTCACGCGCAATCTGACCGGAGTCGATACCGACACACTGGCCGAGGAAAAAAGCCGCGGCCTGTCGATCAACCTCGGTTTCGCCTATTCGCGATACCGGGCGGACGAACTCGAATGCCTGCTCGGTTTCGTCGATGTTCCCGGGCACATCGACTTCATCGGCAACATGCTCGCGGGAGTCGGGGCGGTCGACGCCGCGCTGCTCGTCGTCGCGGCCGATGACGGCGTCATGCCCCAGACCCGGGAACACGCCGCGATTCTCGACCTGCTCGAAATACGCTCGGGCTGCGTTGCCCTGACCAAGATCGACCGCGCCAGCAAGACCCGGCAGCACAAGGTCAGGGCCGAAGTCCGCGAGCTGCTCGCCAGCCACGGCTTCGGCGAGCCGCCGGTTTTCCTGATCGACAATGGCAGCGGCGCGGGAATCGAAAAGCTGCGCAATTTCCTGCACAGGCTGTTGCTGGCGAAACATCGGCGCAGCGCGAACGCGGCGAGCGACCGTTGCCGCTTCCTCATCGACCGCGCCTTCAGCGTCCGCGGAATCGGCACCGTGGTCACGGGAAGCTGTCTCGCAGGCCGCGTGACGACGGGCGCCTCGCTGATACACGATCGCCTCGGCATAGCAAGCAGGGTTCGCGGCATCCGCACCCACGAACACGACCAGCAGGAACTCGTCGCCGGCGAACGCGCTGCACTCAACATCGCTCTGGAAACGGACCAGATCAGCCGCGGCGACTGGCTGCTCGACCCTGCCCTGCACCACCTGACGAGCCGTTTCGACGCAAAACTGCGGCTGCTGCCCGGAATCGCAGAACCGCAGCCGAACGTCCGCCATCATCTGCATGTCGGCGCGAGTCATCGTCTGGCAAGCTTGCGCAGGCTTGGCGCGAGCGAATATTTCCAGATCAGGACGAGCTTCCCGGTCCACGTCCTGCATGGCGACCGTTTCATCCTGCGCGACCCCGCAGCGAGCCATACCCTCGGTGGCGGTTCGGTGATCGACGTCTTCGTCCCTGCCCGGGGCCGCGCTTCTCCGGCGCGGCTCGAATCGCTTGCAGCGATGGACGGGGAAACCGGCACGGCGGCGCGGAAGCTCGCTGAATGCCTTGCCGCAGGGCTCGATCTCGACGAGTTCAGCGTCTGCCGCAATCTCGGCGCCGAGCGCGTTGCAGAGCTGATCGGAAAGTTGCAACAAGCTCCCTCGCCCTGCCTCGCCTTGCGAGTCGCCGGAAGCGAGTATCCGCGCCTGCTCGGCGCCGCGCATTGCCAAGGCTACCGGCGAGCGATCCTCGCGGCATTCGCCGACTACCATCGCGCCCATCCCGAACAGGCCGGAGCCACTGCCGGGCAATTGCCGCGAACCCCAGGCTTGCCGAGCTCGCCGCCGCTCTTGCAAGCGATCATCGACAGCCTGCTCGCGGAAGGCGCACTGCTTCGCCATGGCTCGCGATTGCACCTGCCCGGTCACGGCTCGCGCCTCGGCGAGCAAGCGACGCGCCTGCTGCGCGAATTGCGCCCGGTGCTGCGCCGCGCCGGCAAGATTGCGCCACGCAGCCGCGAACTGTCGCAACAGACGGGAATCGCCTTGCCCGAGCTGGAAAAGCTGCTGC
>RKSA01000229.1 GCA_007571115.1 Gammaproteobacteria bacterium | reverse complement strand
GACCTGCTGCCGGTCTGGGACCTGGGCGGCCTCTACAGCGCGCCCGACGGCCCCGATGTCGCGCGCGACCTGGAAACCGCCGACGCCGAGGCCCGCGCCGACGCCGCAACAACACGCGGCGCCAGTCGCGACCGGACCTGGCTGGAGCGATGCCATCGATCGCCAGTACCAGCGACAGTTCGCCTCGATAGCCGCCCGGTGTTCCTGCGGCAGCGAGCTTTGGCAATGCATCGGTCGCGGCGAAGACGATGCAATGGCTCGCTCCGCCCCGGTCGGCGGCGGCAGCGAGGAAGTCTTGCAGCCCGGCTGCGTGGGGCTCGCCCATCGAGCGTGATCGCGCCACCGCGCGCAACGACGATTCGAGGTCGGAGCAGGGCGTTTCGGTTCCGTCGGCGCAAAACTGCCAGTCTTCGCCAAAGGCGCCCGATTCGAGGGCGGCCCGGGCGGTTGCCGCAGCGGCCTCGTCGTTCGGGCTCGACAGCAGATAGGCGAGGATGCGCCGCCCCTGGGCAACGCTGCGCTCGCGCAACCGCACGTGCAATTGCCCGGAGCGGGCATAATTCTTCCACAGGATGTCGCGGATCGAATCGCCAGCCGCATAGGGCCGGATTTCCATGCGGTCGCCGACGGGTTCGCCGCTTTGCCGCGGCATTCCATCCTCGGCGGCGAGCGAATGCAATAGCGGCAGTTTGCGCAGCCGGTCGACTCGCGGCAGCACGTAGCATTCGCGCTGCTGCCGCCGGTGCCAGCAATAGCGGCACAGGCCGAGCACGTCGGATACCTCGAAACGCCGCGTCACCGATGCGTTCAGGCAACGCAGGTGGGGAGTGATCTCCTCTTCGAGCCTGCCGTCGTCAGTGCGGAGGGTGCGGCTGTCGATGGCATCGGGCGATCGCCAAGACCATTGCAGCCGCACCAGGGGCAAGCGATCCGCTGAGGGCACGACGAAGCCGGTCGCGTTCGGAAAGCCGGCCTCGAATGGCCTGCCGCTGCCGGGCGCGGGCCAATCCTCGGCAGCGATGCAGCGCTGCACGATCAGGCCGCAGAAGATCACGAGGAACAGGCAGCAGAGCAAGATCGCCAAGGCGCAGATTCCGAGCGCGAACACGAGCAGGTCCATCGCGCCATAGCCGAACACGCGCAAGGCCAATACCACGCAAAGCAGCACCGCGATGCCGCGCCCCGTCAAGGGAAACAGTTCGGCAAGGCTGCGCAGCCGCGCCTCGAGCAATTTCCTCGGCATCGATCACCTCATCCACCTGTCACTACGTGCAGAATTCGCGCAGCAGCACGATGTCGCTAGCGCTCCTGCAGCGAGTCGGCTATTGTATGACCAATTGCATGACCAGATTAGGCACCATGGCGACAGTAAAGCTAACGGAGGCGAAAGCGCGTCTGGGCGAGTTGCTTGACAAAGTGGAGGGGGGCGAGGAAATCGTCATCACCCGCCACGGCAAGGCCGTGGCGCGACTATCCCCGGTCATCGCGCCGAAGAAACCGCTGCCTCTTGACGACCTGGCCAAGTTCCGCGCTGCAATGCCTTCCTTGAGTCGCCCCGCTGCGGAACTGCTGCGCGAGATTCGCAACGAAGCGTTTTGAGGCTGGCGCAAGCTCGTGCGCTACTTCGATACCATCTTCCTCGTTCCGCACTGACGAACCTCTCCTTCCGGTCCTTCGAGGAATTCACGCAATCCGGTCAGTGGCAGCGCCTCGCCGTGGCTTCGCTGCTGCCGTTCCTGGCCGCCATGCACGATGGCTCGCCGGGTGATCTGCGGCAGCACTCGGGAAACCCGCTGCAACGAATCGAACCAGCTCGACGCGATGGTCGCTCCCGACTTGATTTCCACTGCTGCGAGCTTGCCTCCCCGGGGGTAGAGCAGATTGCATTCGAGCCCCCGGCTGTCGCGATAGAACGACAGTCTCGGTCGACGGCCTTGATTCCAGCCATGCTTGAGCACTTCGACGATGACCATGTTCTCGAACAGGGCGCCGCGCAAGGGATGCGTCGCGATCTGGCTGGCCTGCTCGATGCCGAGCAGGTAGCTCGCCAGGCCGACATCGTGGAAGTACAGCTTCGGCGACTTGGTCAAGCGCTTGCGCACGTTCGCGAAATGGGGCGGAAGCCGGAACACGATGTAGCTCGCTTCCAGAACAGTGAGCCATTGCGCCGCAGTGACGTGGGACACTCCGGCATCGGCGCCAAGAGCGGACAGATTGACAAGCTGCCCGACACGGCCCGCGCAGAGATGGGCAAAGCGGCGGAAGTCGGCAAGCTTGTGAATTTCTCCGACTCGCCGGACATCGCGCTCGACATAGGTCTCGAAATAGTCTCCGAGGGCTTGGCAGGGGTCCAGGCGCTGGTCATGAATGCGCGGATAGAATCCCGAAAACAGCATCTCGTCGACGTTTTCGCTGCCCTCGGCCTGGCGGCACTCGCGCAGCGAAAACGGCAGCAGGCGCAACAGGGCGGAACGTCCGGCCAGCGATTGGCTGATGGCGTCGGACAGTCTGAACTGCTCGCTGCCAGTCAACACGAACATCCCGTTGCGCCGGTGTTCGTCCGCGAGCACTTGCAGCCACGACAGCAGTTCGGGAACCCGTTGCACTTCGTCGAGAATCGCGCCCTCTCCGAATTGCGCCAAAAAGCGATTGGGGTCGGTCTGGGCGAACTCGCGAATGTCCGGTCGTTCCAGGTTGACATAGGCAAGTTCGGGAAAAGCCGCGCGGCAAAGCGTGGTCTTGCCGGACTGGCGAGGCCCCGTCACGGTGACGAATGGATACTGCCTGAACAGGCTGGTCAGGCACGATGTGATTTCCCGATCGATCATGCAGCCAAGAATAAGCAAAATTTGCACAAATTGTAAGTGCCGCTTTCAATTTGTACAGGTCTGGGATGCCTTCTCGTCGCGCACGAAATGCAGGCGAATCATGCGCGGACGTTGCGTCGTTTCGTCGAAATGGCAGTCAACGGCTTCGCGGACATTGGCGCGCAATTCATCGAGAGAATTCCCCTCGGTGTGAATGCCGTAGCCCAATGCACTGGCTGAGTAGCCGCCGTCCACTTCGTCTTCGAACACTTCGAAGATGGTTTCACCGGTCTTCATGCGCTGAGGCTTTCGTCGAGTGTCCGGGTTGTTGCTGGTTGTAGGCGAGGTGGAACACGGTGTCGGTCATCCAGCGCTTGAAGCTGTCGTTGTCCGTGAATTGCCTGAACAGTTCGGTGTCGTCCTGCATCAGTTCTCGCATCACGCGGCTCAGTGCGCTGTCGTGCTCGATTCGCGCGTTTTGCTCGTCGGAGTTTTTGCGCGCGTTGCGGAAGGCCTTGTCGTTGGCGACCCGGGCGGGGATTGTTTCGCTGATGAGCTGGCCGATGCGGTCCTGGTCGGCCCATTCGATGCTGCCGAACAGGTCGTTGAATTCGCGCAGAATGTTCGATAGCCGGTCGATTTCAGGCTCGGGGCGCATGGCGCCGCTGGCGGCTGGCATGGGCTCGAGCTCGGAGCCAGCGTCGGGCAGTGCAATTTTCAGCATCGCCTGTTTCTCGATGCGATAGCTGTCCATGTCGATCGTTTCGAGGATGCCGAGCGACAGGTCGTCCTCCCTTGGCGAAGGCAGTTTCGCGATGAGGAAGTCGAGCAGGATGGTGCGCTCCTCCCACTCGACCCGGGTATAGGGAAGCACGCAGGCGAGGAAGCCGTAGGCGCGCGAAAACGCCTTGGCGCTGCCCTTGAACGCTACCTGGGAGTCTTCGTCGAGCTCGTTGCAATACACCGCCACGCAGGCATCGAGAATCGGGTCGAGCCGGTCGCGGGGTTCGCCATTGACGAAGCGCCGCGCGAACTCGCCAACCTGCTCGACCGTGTAGACTCCAGCGCCGTCGAGCTCGGCTTGCAAGTCGTGCAGCCGGTTCGGGTCGGTCGCATCGGCGAGCAGGGTGGCGCGGTAGTAGTCGGCGAAGGCGTCGCGGATCGTTTCAGTATCGTTCTGGAAGTCGAGCACGAAGGCTTCGTGCTTGTCCGGATGCGAGCGGTTGAGCCTTGACAGCGTTTGCACGGCCTTGACTCCCGAGAGCGGCTTGTCGACGTACATCGTGTGCAGCAGCGGCTCGTCGTAGCCGGTCTGGAACTTGTCGGCGCAGACGAGCAGGCGGTAGGGATCTTTGCCGATGCGTTCGGCGATTTCGCCGGATGGGAAATCGTTCAGCGATGCTTCGGTGACCTTCCTGCCAGCGAATTGGTGCTCGCCGGAAAAGGCCACGATGGCTCGGTAGGAGCTTTTCCTCTCGCCCAGGTAGGCGCCGATGGCGTGGAAGTACTCGATGGCCCGGGCAACGCCGCTGGTGACGATCATCGCTCGCGCCTTGCCGCCGATCTTGTTGCGCGCGAGCACCTGGGAGTGGAAGTGGTCGACGATGATCTCGGCTTTCAGGCGGATCGCGTGCTCGTGCTCCTCGACGAAACGCCGCAGCTTGCCCTGGGCCTTGTTCGCGTCGAACTCCGGGTCGTCCTCGACGGTTTTCGCGAGCCGGTAGTAGCTTGTCACTGGGGTGTAATGCTCGAGCACGTCGAGGATGAAGCCTTCCTCGATCGCCTGCTTCATGGCGTAGCCATGGAAGGCCCGATGCCTGACGGTACCGTCGGGCTGCGCTTCGCGCTCGCCGAACAGCTCGAGTGACGTGTCCACCACGCCCGGGTCGATTGCCTTGCCCGCCGTCAGCTCCACCCAGTCGAACGCTTCGCGGTTGCGACGCATCGT
>RKSA01000053.1 GCA_007571115.1 Gammaproteobacteria bacterium | reverse complement strand
CACCGTCGCCCCGTCAGCGGGCGCCGAACTTTTCAGCGGAGTGTGGGCGAACAGCGCCAGCGGCATGGCCATGGCGGCAAGCATTGCCAAAACGCGGACTCTCGACAAGGGTTTCATGCGCAATGCTCCGAACAGGTTCATGGCGCGATTATCGCCGATGTCTCTTGCAGGAAGAGGCCTGTTTTCTGCGTCATATTGTCGCAAGCGACCTGGCGCGAAACGACACGAAAGGAGGAAAACCCTGACTCCCTGGTCACTTGCCGCGCCAGACCCGGTTCAGCGGCGACAGATTGATCTCGCCGAACACCGTGCCAGGCCGCGCTTCGAGAATCGTGACGAGCGCCGCAGCGACGTCTTCCGGCTCGATCGCATTGCCCTCGCCCTCCCCTGGCTCGAAGTGCAAGCCGCTGAAAAACGGCGTTCGCACCGCGCCAGGATTGATCAGGCTGACGCGAACGTTCGACTTGCCGCATTCCTCGCGCAGCGCCTGGGCGAAGCCGCGGATCGCGAACTTGCTCGCGCAGTAGATGCTGCCTTGCTGGCTGCCGTGCAGGGCAGCCTCGGAGCCGACGAAAACGATGTCGCCATGGCGCTGGCGTTTCAGCAATGGCAGAAAGGCCCTGGTGACGATGGCGTGGGAGAGGAAATTGATGTTCATGACCTCGCGCAAGTCGCTCACCGACAATTGCTCGAGATAGCCCATGCGACCGATGCCGGCATTGTTGACCAGGGCGCGCAGCGGAACATCGAGGCAGCGGCACAGCTCGGCGATGCGTGCCTGCAAGGCTTCGGGGTCTGACAGGTCGACGCATTGCTGGCGATAGTGGCGATGTTCGAGGGGCGCCTTGGCCGCATCGCGCACGAGGCCGAGCACGGCATGGCCGCGCGCGAGCAGCTCGCGAGCCATGGCGAGGCCAATTCCCGAGTTCGCCCCAGAAATCACGATGACAGGCTTTGCGCTGGTATCGTTCATCTTGCAACCTTTCGATTCCTCCCCTGGGAGCGATGCGCCGCGAGTCCGGCTCAGTTCGTGCAGCGATAGTGGCTTGCCGGATCGATGTGACGGAACAGGCTCGATTCGAGCTCGCCGAGCCAGGCTTCCTCGTCGCGCTGCCTGAAGCTGACAATGCCATTTTCATTGCGCGTTTCCCGGGCAAGCAAGGGTTCGTCGGGATAGAGCCTGAGAACCTTGCGAAAGTACCCGGCAGGCATGCGGAACACTCCGGTGCTCGCCGAATGCACCCGCGCTGCATCGAGGCGGGCGAAGATCCGCTCGAAGAGTTCGGCATACTCTTGCGGCTCGGTTTCGGGCAAGAGCGGTTCGAAGCGCAAGGCTATGGGCCAGCCGGCGTCTTGCAGGCGCCCCAGGGCGGCGATGCGCTTGCTCACCGAAGGGAGGTCGCGCTCCCAGCGTTGCGCGGCCGCTTCGGTGGTGAAACTCATCGCGACGATGCAGTTCGGTACCGGTTTCATTTGCAGCAGGCTGGCGATCTGGGTGCTTTTTGTGCGCAGCTCGAGCATCGCCTGGGGGTGTTGCGCGAAGAATGGCACAAAGAAGCGCGCGAAACCGCTTGCGGGTTCGAGGGCCAGGCTGTCGCAATCGTAGCCGCTATGGAACATTTGCCCGGGCGGCCCTGCGGAGATGGCCTGCGCGATCATGTCGGCGAAGTCCTCGAAGTTGACAAACAGCACGCAATGGGCGGAACGGTACATGCCTTGCAGGAAGCAGTAGCGGCAATCGTAGATGCAGTTGAGCATGTGCGAAAAATAGTGGCTGGGGCTGGCGCCGAAGCCGTGCCCTCCAGGAGCCGGCAGCACCTTGCGGCCGTGCTTGTGCGCCAGGATCAATGCCTGGCTGTCCTTCTGCATGCGGAAATTTTGCGCCTTGCGGTTGAAGATCTCGCCGTAGCGTTCGCACTCGATCAGCGGCAGCTCGCGATAGCGATCGAGAATCGCCAGGGTTCTGGGGTGGTCGCGAACCTCGCGTTCGACATAGATCGCCGAGAACATCAGCGCGGGCCCTCACCTGTCTCGCCTGTAGCGGCTTCGCGGGCCTGCGCTGGCGCCGCGAGGGCCGCTTCGGCGGCTTGCAGCAAGGCGCCGGCGTCGCGAAAGCGCTGCTTCGCCAAGGTGTGCAGGCGCTGCTGCATTCCCAGGGCGCGGCCGCGGCGGCAAAGACCTGCAAGCATCGCCTTGCGCGTCGCGCTGAAATGGCATTTGCCAAGCAGCAAGGGGTATTCGTCAGGCATCGTGTGGCAACTCGCAAAACGCGCGCAACGCTGGCGCAGATGCTCGACGATGGCGCGGATTTCGCGCTCGCGAAGGCGAATCAGTTCAGGAACGCGGCGCAGGTCGAGCTCCGCCAGGGGGCTGGCGCGATTGTCCGAGACGATCTTGAACACGTACACGAGGTCCGAGGCGATCAGCCGACTCGCCTCGGCGAAAAACCCCGCAGCTTCCATGTCGTAGGCAGCATCTTCGGGATATTCGGTTTCCGGCTTGTCGACGCTGACCAGGCTGCTTCCTGGCAGGCCGAGGCGCGGCACCGGAGGCCAATGGCGCTCGCCGCTGCGGCGATGCTCGATCCGGTTGATGAGCAGGCCGGTACCCAGCGGCTCGCCGCGATGGCCGGCGATGCCGACGTTGAGCCAGGCGCGATGCGCCTCGGGCTGGCGTTCGTGCAAATGCCTGACTGCGGCAGCGGCATTGTGGGCACCCGTGCCGCTGATCGTCAAGGCGATGCCATCGCCTCCCTGGTAGCAACGAAACCTGCCCCTCGGCCTGCTCTCGGTCAAATCGAACCAGTCAAGCAAAGGCGCCGCCTCGGGGCGATGCGCCACAACCAGGTTGACCGCTCCGTTCACGCTTTCCCGTGTGGTTCCGCGTGCGGACTTGTTCATGGTTTCGTGCGTGGTTTCGTGCGTGGTTTCGTGCATGGTTCCGTGATTTCCTTGCAGCCGCCGAAGCGCTCGAGCAATTCCTCGAATTCGGCGACGATCTCCGAATTGCCTCGCTTGCGCGCGCCATCGACGAGGATCCGGCATTTGCCACGCAGGCTCGCGAGCGTCGCGCTGCGCTGCGCTTCGGACAGGCCGCCAGCATCGAGCAAGTCGCGCAGCGCCCGGGCGCGGAAGCGATCGAGCCCCCAATGCCTGCGCGACAATTGATCGGCATGGCCTCCGTACTTGCGCAGCAATGGCCGGTCCACATAGAGCACTGGATGGCGGGAACAGATTCGCAGCCACAGATCATAATCCTCGCAGGCCGGAAAGTCCTCGTTGAAAGCGCCGACCTCGGCAAGCAGGCGCCGCTCGAGCACCGCGGCCGATGGCGAGATCACGCACAATGGCAGGCAGTGCTCGAAGATCCAGCCGCCACGTTTGCGATGCCGCTTCGCCTGATTGACCCTTCGACCATCGCGAATCCAGATCTCGTCGCAATGCAGCAACCGATGCCCTGGCTGCTCGGTCAGGGCGGCGAACTGCGCTTCGAGCTTGCCGGGCAGCCATTCATCGTCGGAATCGAGCAGAGCGACCCAGTCGCAGTCGCAATGGCGAATGCCGAGATTGCGCGCGGCGCTGACTCCACCACGCTCCTGCAGCAGCACGGTCAGGTCCGGATACGTCGCGAGCAGTGCATCGGTCTGGTCGGTGGAACCGCCATCGACGACGATGATCTGCTGCGGCGGCAAGGTCTGGCCCAGCACCGAATCCAGGGCGCGGGCGAGCACGTCGGCGCGATTCAGCGTCGGAATGACAACTCCGACCGAAGGCGGCAAGGCGGCGGATTGTTGCGCGGACATCGATCAGCTCTTCGGACGGGGCCGACTGCCTCGCCCCTGCTCTGTCACCTGCCCCATCAAGCAACTGCCTTATGCCGCCGCTTCAGCCGGCGGCAAGGCCGCCGCCGTCGACGACCAGCGATTGCCCGGTCGTGAAGCTTCCCGCCGCCGAGGCGAAATAGACCGCAGCGCCAGCGATCTCGTCGGGCTCGCCGATGCGCTGCAAGGGGCTGCGCGAAACGATTCCCTCGAGGAGTTCGGGATTTTCCCAGAGCGCGCGGGCAAAATCGGTTCGCACGAGCCCGGGAGCGATGCAGTTGACGCGAACCTTGCGCGGCCCCCATTCGGCTGCCAGATTGCGCGCGATCTGCAGGTCGGCAGCTTTCGAGACGGCATAGGCGCCAAACATTTTCGAGCCCTTCATGCCGGCAACCGAGGAGAGAATGATGACCGAACCGCCGCCGTTTTCCGCCATGCCAGGGATCACGATCCGGCAGAGCCGGTGGATGCTGCCGACATTGGCGTGCATGATCCTGTCGAAGGCCGCGTCGGGAATTTCCTGGGAAGGGCCGAAATGCGGATTCACCGCAGCATTGCAAACGAGAATGTCGATTCTGCCAAAACGCTGCCGCGCACCATCGGCGAGCGCTTGCAACTGCCCGGCATGATTGATGTCGCAGGCGATCGCCGCAGCTTCGCCACCAGCCTTGCGAAGTTCGGCCGCAGTGGCTTCGCAAGCGTCGAGATCACGGCTCGAAACAACCACCTTCGCGCCATGCTCGGCGTAGCGCAAGGCGATCGCCTTGCCGATGCCGCGGCTCGAACCCGTGATCAGGGCGACCTTGCCGGTCAAGTCGAACAGGCTCATGCATCCACCTTCGTTTTCCTTGCCACAACGCCTTGGGCGCCCCGCGCGGGCCGCTTGCCCGGTTCCCAGGCACCCGGGAGGAATCCTAGCATAGCCGTGCCGAGCTGGCTTGCCAGGCCGTC
>RKSA01000174.1 GCA_007571115.1 Gammaproteobacteria bacterium | reverse complement strand
TTCTAGCGCATCCACCCCTCTGAGGTAATTGATGAACTCGCCGACCTTGGTGACATCAATCTTATCGAGAAATTTCGTTGCATGAGCCATCTTCAAGTGCTCGAAAAGTATGACACCGTTGGCGTAAGCATCCTGACGCATCGACTTCTCTATGTTTGCTTTTTCTATGTCGCCGAATATCTTGTTGGCAAGACTCTTCAGATGCGGGGGGCATAAGCCTTCGTACCATTGTTTTAGATGCGGATTGCTGGAAAGCGCATGCCTGATGCCAGCGCGCTCCTTAAGTATGTTGGTTTGCTTCCAAATTTCTTTCAATTCTGATTCGATAAAACTGATAAGAGCTTTGTAGCGTGAATCATCTTCTGAAATGCTCTGCCGTCCAGATGTCGCGATGTCGGGCTGATCGTCAAGATCCAGAAAATCAGCCTCTATCTCGCCAAACATGTACTTGGTAATCATTCCCCCAAGCCGAAACTCCTGGAGAATGTCTTCTTGGGCAATTTTTCCGCGAACGACAAGAGTGATTTTGTTCAGGTTTTCATTGCCATCCGGGCGGTCACTGTCAAGATCGTTGGAATGCCATACGATGGCGATCCAGCCTTTAATGTTATGGTGACTGCTGTTCGATGCCTTGCCTTCCGAATCAAATTCGCAAGATCGCGAGATTAAGCCAGTTATATTTCCGTTATCGTCCTTTTCAAGTTCTCGGCAATGCTTCGCATAGTTGTCGTTGTCGCCATATTGGAAGATGAATCGGGCTTTATGGAAATAGTCTCGATCAGCCAGCGTGATTTTTTTACCATTGATCTTGATGGAAAATTGATTGGTATCGCCAATGATGCTGAATCTCCGGGCAAGGTGGCGGCGCAAGCCTTCCACTGATGCTTCGGTCAGGCGAACTTTTTTCAAACCTGTGATTCGTATCCTTGTTCCATGCGGTTGGGGGGCTTCGTTGCTGGCGCTGATCGGTTCTGGTTCGTAGCTCTGGACTTTTGAAGGATCCTCATTATCGATAGCTGCTTTGATTTTTTCGGCGTCCATCAAAAACGCTTCGGGTGCGCCTTCCTCGACACGGGTATACACGTGGATACGGTTGGCTATCGAAAAGAGAGAAAGCTTGCCGATACCCTTTCTTCCCATTGGTTTGCGCTTTAGTTCTGGCGTGACGAGTTTGTCATCCAACTCATTTTGGCGTAATCTCTTCTGATAGCCTACATAGAGATACTTGCTGTTCACATCCTCGCGAGTCATGCCACAGCCATTGTCGGTCACGGTGATTGATTTGCCTTGCAAATCGAAGTCCACATCTACTTCCGTAGCATCCGCATCCCACGAGTTGGAAATCACCTCGGCGAGGACAGCAGGCGTGTTGCTATACAGGTTGAGCCCCATGTGATTGAGCACATTGAGGCTTATGGTCATATAGTACTTGGGCTCCTGATTAAGCATTCGCGACTGCCCCGTTGAGTGAACGCCCGATGAGTTCAGCGATTCGGACGGGCACGGCATTGCCGACGTGCCGGGCGAGCTTGCTGATGGGCAGGCTGGTATCGGGGTCGAAAAGCTGGTAATCAGCGGGAAACGTTTGCAATAGGGCCGCCTCCCTGACAGAGATAGTGCGGTCTTGCTCAGGATGTCCAAAACGCCCCGTGCTGTAATAGCAGAACTGCGTTGTTATGGTCGGTGCGGGCGCATCCCAGCGCATTCGGCCGTAAGGAGCAGGATAGTGAGCGCGATTGTGGCACGGGCTGACGAGCGCTTCGTTCCAGTCTTTCCAAGTCCCTCCGGGAAGGGATTGTCTCATGCGTTCCAGGTTGATCGGGGACAAGGGCAACGTTGCATGAGCCGGATCTTCTGGGCAGATCTCTCCCGCGCCGATAGGGTTCAAACCAGCAATAAAGTCCGAGACTTTGCCTGACTCGCTCTCCGGTTTCGGCAATGCGACTGTTCCCTTGCGAGATGCTACCAGCACGAGGCGTCGCCGGTGCTGCGGGACGCCAAACTCATGAAAATCGAGCACGCCATGGTCAACGTGATAGTCGAGGCTGGTCAGGAGCTTGAGCAAGTCGCTGAATGACTGATGCTTGGCCAGACCTGGAACATTTTCCATGGAAACCAAGTCAGGAGTTCCTTCGCCAACGAGGCGGGCAAATTCATCAACCAGTTCGCAGTCGTCCTCCGAGGTGCCGTTCCGGCGCGTGTGCGAAGAGAATGGCTGGCATGGCGCACAGCCGACCAAGGCATTGATTCGAGACTTGCTGTAGCGGCTCTCGAAGTCCGCGAAACGGACATCCCTGACGTCCGCTGCCAGAAAGGCGGCACCGGCATTGTTGGCTTCGTATGCGTAGCGGCAGGATGCATCCGAATCGAGCCCCAGCACCACGTCAAGCCCCGCCAAGCGGAGCCCGTAGGTCAGCCCGCCGATGCCGCAGAAAACGTCAACGGCGCGAATCACGGAGTTTGGCGCATCAGCGAACGGATCCAAAGCGGAACGGTGGTCTTGAGATTGTGATTTCGAGGCTGTCATGCATGCAACCACATCGTTGCGCGTTACAAGTCTTCACCATGAGGCATTCTCGGGATGATACACCAAACTCTCCAGAAAACGATGCGTTCGGCCATTTTGGGCTGACTTCTCAAGTCGACGCCGCAGGGCTTGGAGCAAAGAGCAATGACATCGCCATTCATGCAATATGTGGGCTAGTGGTTCTCGGATACCATGTTGATCGTGTATTTGGGGATTTCCACGACCAGATCCTCGTCGGCGACGATCGCCTGGCAGCCCAGGCGCGATTCGGGCTCGAGGCCCCAGGCCTTGTCGAGATAGTCTTCCTCGTTTTCCCCGGGTTCTTCGAGAGAGTCGTAGCCTTCCCGCACGATCACGTGGCAAGTGGTGCAGGCACAGGATTTTTCGCAGGCGTGCTCGATGCGGATGCCCTGGCCGAGCGCGGCGTCGAGGACGCTGACTCCAGCTTGCGCCTCGATTTCCGCTCCCTCGGGGCAGATCGTTTCGTGGGGCAGGAAGGTGATTTTCGGCATGTCATCGGCTCCGGAAGTTCATTTTGCCAGGTTCTCGAAAGTTTCGATCGACTCGCCACGCAAGGCCGCGCCAACGGTGGCGTTCATGCGCCGCGCGGCGAAGCTTTCACTGACTTCGTTGAGCCGTGCCCTGCGCTCGTCGATCAAGGCCGGATCGCCTCCAGCGAGGGCTTCGCCCAAGCTCGCAAGCGCGGCCTCGATCGCTTGGCGCTCGGCGGCGTCGAGCAGGCCGCCATCTTCCTTGACCGCGCCGTCGATCGCATCAATCAGGCGTTCGGCCTCGAGCTTCGCTTCGCCCAGCGCCCGCGCCTGCATGTCCTCGCGCGCGTGGGCCCGGGAGTCGTGCAGCATTTTTTCCACCTGACCGAGATCCAGGCCATAGCTCGGCTTGACCTGGATTTCGGCCTTGCAGCCAGTGCTCGATTCGGTGGCGGCAACGCTGAGCAAGCCATCGGCGTCGATCTGGAAACGCACCTCGACCTTTGCCGCACCTGCGGCCATCGGCGGAATTCCGCGCAAGGTGAAGCGCGCCAGCGAACGGCATTCACTGGCCAGCTCGCGCTCCCCTTGCACGATGTGCAAGGTCATGGCGGTCTGGCCATCCTTGAAAGTCGTGAACTGCTGGGACTTGACCACCGGAATCGCGGTGTTGCGCTGGATGATCTTCTCCACCAGTTCTCCCATGGTCTCGATGCCGAGGGATAGCGGATTGACGTCGAGCAGCAGGAAATCCTCGTTGGGGCGGTTGCCAGCGAGGACTTCGGCCTGAATTCCCGCACCGAGCGCCACTACCCGATCCGGGTCGATGTCGTGCAAGGGTTCGCGGGCGAAATATTCGCTCACGGCCTGGCGAACAACGGGCATTCTGGTCGCGCCGCCAACCAGCAGCACATGATCGATGTCGCCAAGTTTCATGCCGGCATCGCGCAACACCCTGCGGCAGGCGCTGAGCGTGCGCCGCACCAGGGGCGCTGCGAGCTCGGCGAAATGCGCGGCAGTCAGCTCGCCACACCAGCCACCCCAGACAACTTCGGCTTGCCCGGCTTCCGACAGGGCCTCCCGGGCGCGGTTCGCGACTTGCAGCAGCGCCGGGTATCGCGCTGGCTCGATTGCGGCAAAGCCCGCCTTGCTCGCCAGCCAGTCGACGACCACCTTGTCGAAATCGTTGCCGCCGAGGGCGGTGTCGCCGCCGGTGGCGAGCACTTCGAAGATGCCTTTTTGCAAGCTGAGCAGGGACACGTCGAAAGTGCCGCCTCCGAGGTCGTAGACGATGATGTTGCCCCGCTCGTTCGAATCGAGACCATAGGCAACCGCCGCCGCGGTCGGCTCGTTGAGCAGGCGCAGCACCTTGATTCCCGCGAGTTCCGCTGCCTGCCGCGTCTGTTGCCGCTGTGCATCGTTGAAATGCGCGGGAACCGTGATGACTGCGCCCTCGATGGACGCACCGGCGTGGCGTTCGGCCCGGGCTGCCAGAGCCTTGAGAATCTCGGCAGAGACCGCAACGGCATCCCTGGCGCCGGCAGCGGTGAGAAAGGCCGGCGCCTCGGCGGCGCGGTCTGCGGCGAAACGGTACTGGCGATAGTCGCCGCTTGCGGTCAATTCGTCGTGGCTCTTGCCTAGGGCGCGCTTGACTGAAATGATGACATTGGCGGGGTCTTCGGCAGCCCGAGCCTTGGCTGCGGCGCCTGTTGCGAGCACGCCAGTGGCGCCGAACTGCACTGCGGAAGGCAGCAGATGCGCACCATGAGAGTCGGCAAGCGTTTGCACTGTTCCTTCCACGGCGCTTTCCATGGCGCCTTGCCCGCTTTCCACATAGGTGGCGATCAGGGAATTGGTCGTTCCCAGGTCGATACCCGCAACGTTCTTGCGCGAGCCACGCCGCGGCGAGGCGCCGCCGGGTTCTGAAATCTGCAACAAGCCCATGTTCTCGCTACCTGAATCCGGGTGATTCGGGTCATTCGGCAAACAGCGCGTCTTCGGCCTTTTCGATTTCGGCCTGCAACTTGCTCAGGAACTGCAATTCGTGAAACAGCTTCCTCGCTTCGGCGAGCGCGCCGCTGGCGAGCAGAGCCGCGAAATCGCGCTGCCTGCCGACAAGCCGCTCGCTCGTTTCGTCGCCCATTTGTTCGAGTGCCGCAAACGCCGATTCGTCCTGGGGAAGTTCCGCGAGCTGCTCGCGCAACTGCATTTGCTCGAGCAGCAGCTCGGGCGCCAGGTCCGACTGCTCGACCTGCTCGACATCGACTCCTTGCAGGCGCAGCAGATACGCGGCACGGCGCAAGGGCGACTTCAAGGTTTGGTAGGCTTCGTTGAGATGGCTGCTGAGCTTGATGGCGAGCAGCCGCTGCTCGTCGCTGGCAGCGGCATGGCGATCAGGATGCACGAGCTGCTGGAATTGACGAAATTCGCTGTCCAGCCTTGGCAAATCGATATCGTATTCGACCGGCAAGTGAAACTGGGAAAAGTAGTTGTCGGCGATGGACAGCACGGCGGCGGCTCGGTCGCGGCGGGCTCAGACGGTGAAGCTCTCGCCGCAGCCGCATTCGCCTTTCACGTTCGGGTTGCGAAACTCGAAGCCCTCGTTGACTCCCTGCTTGACGAAGTCCATTTCGGTGCCATCGATGTAGACCAGGCTTTTCGGATCGACGACGATCTTGACGCCGTGCTCTTCG
Organism: Gammaproteobacteria bacterium; assembly: GCA_007571115.1. Taxonomy (GTDB): domain Bacteria; phylum Pseudomonadota; class Gammaproteobacteria; order Pseudomonadales; family Pseudohongiellaceae; genus UBA9145. The sequence continues at coordinate 7,161 of RKSA01000174.1, read as the reverse complement.
AACACCTGGTCGCCATCTTCAACCTGGTCGGCGAATTCGAGCACGTAGGCCATCCCCGAGCAGCCGGTGGTCGTTATGCCAACGCGGATGCCGAGGCCATGGCCGCGCTCGGCGAGCTGCCGCGCCACATGGCTCGCTGCGGTTTCGGTAATCGATATCGCCATGGCTAGCCTTCCGCCTCGTCCCGCTTCTTGCGCACGTCGGCGATGGCTGCCTTGATCGCGTCCTCGGCGAGCACCGAGCAATGGATCTTCACCGGCGGCAGGCCGAGTTCGTCGGCGATGTCCTTGTTGCGGATCTGTGTCGCATCGTCGAGGGATCTGCCCTTGACCCATTCGGTCAGCAGCGAGCTCGAGGCGATCGCCGAGCCGCAGCCATAGGTCTTGAACTTCGCCTCCTCGATGACATTGTTGCGATCAACCTTGATCTGCAAGCGCATCACATCGCCACAGGCCGGCGCACCGACCATGCCGGTTCCGACATTCGCGTCGGAATCGTCGAGCCTGCCGACGTTGCGTGGATTTTCGTAGTGGTCAAGTACCTTGTCTGAATAAGCCATGATTTCCTCCGTTGCGCCGTCAATGCGCAGCCCATTGAACCTGATCGAGATCGACTCCGTCCTTGTACATGTCCCAGAGCGGGGAAAGCTCCCGCAACTTGGCCACGGCGTTACGGATTCGCCCGATCGCGTAATCGATGTCTTGCTCGGTGGTGAACCGGCCGATGGAAATTCGCAGCGAGCTGTGCGCGAGCTCGTCGTTGCGGCCGAGGGCGCGCAACACGTAGGACGGCTCGAGGCTCGCCGAGGTGCAAGCCGAACCCGAGGACAGCGCGAGCTCGCGCAAGGCCATCATCAAGGATTCGCCTTCGACGAAATTGAAACTGATGTTGAGATTGCCAGGAGCGCGGTGCGTCAGGTCGCCATTGACGTAGACTTCCTCCATGTCCTCGAGGCCATGCAGCAGCTTGTTGCGCAAGGCGAGGGTGCGGCGGCTTTCCTCGTGCATTTCCTCCCTGGCGATTCGATAGGCCTCGCCCATGCCGACGATCTGGTGCGTCGGCAGGGTTCCCGACCTCATGCCTCGCTCGTGGCCACCACCATGAATCTGCGGCTCGATGCGCACCCGCGGCTTGCGTCGCACATACAACGCCCCTACTCCCTTGGGGCCGTAGATCTTGTGTGCGGTCAAGGACAGCAAATCGACTTGCATCTTGCCGAGGTCGATCTCGAGCTTGCCGGCGCTCTGGGCCGCATCGACGTGAAAAAGCACCTTGTGCTTGCGGGTGACTTCGCCGATGGCCTGGATGTCGTTAATCACGCCGATTTCGTTGTTGACGTGCATCAGCGAAACGAGGATGGTGTCGGGCCGCAGCGCCTGCTCGACGGCTTCCGGGGAAATCAGCCCGTTGCTGCCGGGGTCGAGATACGTCACTTCGTAGCCTTCGCGCTCGAGCTGCCGGCAACTGTCGAGAACGGCCTTGTGCTCGATTTTCGAGGTGATGATGTGCTTGCCCTTGCGTTGATGGAAATGTGCAGCGCCTTTCAGCGCGAGATTGTCGGCCTCGGTGGCGCCCGAGGTCCAGACGATCTCGCGGGGATCGCAATGGATCAGGTCGGCGACGTTGCGCCGCGCAGTTTCGACAGCCTCCTCGGCTTTCCAGCCGAATTGGTGCGAGCGCGATGCGGGATTGCCGAAGTTCGTCTCCAGGGTCAGGCATTCGGCCATCGCTTTGGCGACTCGCGGATCGACGGGAGTGGTCGCCGCGTAATCGAGATAGATGGGAAGTTGCATAGAGTTCTCCACGAAAAGGCCGCTACAAGGCGGTGGCCGATATGCGCGTTTCCTTGATGACGTTGACGTTGACATTGCCATTGACGTTGCCGATGCCGTTCCTTCCCCGCGCCGCCAGCGACTGCCTGCGTTGCTGATGGCCGGCGATTCGCTGCACATCCTGCCTGGCGACAAGGTCGGCGAGGCTGATGCCTTGCAGGAAGCGGCGAATCTGTTCGCTCAAGTCCTCCCATAGCGAATGGGTCAGGCAGGTTTCGCCACCTTGGCAGTCCGCCGCGCCCTGGCAGCGAGTCGTGTCGACCGATTCATCGACGGCGCCGATGATCTCGGCGACGCGGATCGCCCCGGCCGGCCGCCCGAGCACGTATCCCCCGCCAGGGCCGCGCACGCTGCTGACGAGCCGGGAACGACGCAGCTTGGCGAACAACTGCTCGAGATAGGCGAGGGAAATCTCTTGCCGCCTCGATATGTCGGCGAGGCTCACGGGTTTGGGTTGCTTGCTCAGGGAGCTATTTTTCAGGGTGCCATCGTGCAGGGCCAGATCAAGCATTGCCGTCACGGCGTATCTTCCCTTGGTGGTCAATTGCATTGTCAGCAACCGTCGCTCAACTCGACATGGGGCTGATTATCGAGTAACCAAGCAAAATAGTCAAGAATTGTTCCGCGCTCGCATCGAGCCGGATGCTGGCCCGGGAGCTACCTGATCCTATGGGGAATTTCGCGATCAGCGACGACTGTCGAAGGCGCCTTGCCAAGATCCTTCGGCATGGGGAAATCCCAGGCTCTGGCGATCATCGCGATCATCGCCAGATGATGGATTCCATGGGTGATCAGCCCCATCAGCTCGCGTTCGGGAGTGCTCGCCGCAACAGCTTGCTCGCCACCGTGGTACACGAGTTCGCGAACCGCAACGCGTTCGGCAAAAGCGCTGGGAGGGCAGTTCGCGAAACGCTCGCACAGCTCGGCAAAGGCAGCACTGGCGGCTGCCACGTCGCGCTCCACGAGGGTGCCGCGCTGGCGGTCATCGTAATCGATCAGGCCCTTGTCGAGCCCATCGAAAAAACACCGGAACCGCTCGAGAATGTGCCGCGCGTGGGCGCCGATGGTCGAGCCGCCGCTGCCACGGCTCGTGAAAACGTCCTCGGGCATGTCGCGGAGCAAGTCTGAGCATTGCCGGGCAAAGTCGATGCAGCCCTCGATCAGGCGCCCGGTCTGGTCGCCACGAGAATCCGGGCGATCACTCATGAAGCGGCCCTCAATGACGCTTGATCAGTGCGAACAGGCCCCGGAACAGGTCGAGCGGAGTCTCGTGCTTGTAGTCGGTGAACTCTCCCGCATCCATGAACATGCCATGTTCCTCGCAGACCTCATAGGTCAGATGTGGCTGCCGGTCGTCGCGGACACGCTTCATCCTCTTGCCGCAACGCGGGCAATTGATGTCGCGCATGGCATCGTAGCTCTTGCCGAGCTGGGGGTCCCCGGAGTCAGCGAAATCGGCCATCCAGCGCCCTTTCAGCGCCTCGGCTTCGCCGTGGTCGAACCACAGGCCCTGGCAAATCTCGCATTTGTCGATAATCACGTGGCCGTGAAGAATCGCGATCTTGACTTCCTTCATCGGCGCGTTGCTGCACTTGGGGCAATCCATCGAACTCTCCTCAGGCATCGATCAGGCATCGAAACGTCGAGCGCTGCAAGACGAGGACATTCTAAAAGATTCTCCGATCTGCCGCCATGCCCTGATGGGGGAATGCCTCGGCACGATGGAAATTTGTGCTACTCTGTGAACAACCGGCTTCAGGGCTATCTCCATGCGTCTGTTCGCGGCGCCATCACTGTCGTTGCTGCTCGCCCTTTACCTTGTGACGTTCCAGGCTGCGGCACAGTCGGCGCTGCCAACCCTCGGCGACCGGATTTCCGGCACCGTGTCGCTGGAGGAAGAATATCGCCTGGGGCGGCAGTTCCTCGCGCAGATCCGCCGCAGTGCGCCGACCATCGCCGACTCGCTGCTCAACAGCTACCTGGAAAGCATCACCTACCGGCTCGCGTCGCGTTCCGAGCTCAAGGACCATCGGCTATCCTTCGTCATCATCGACAGCGATACGCTCAATGCCTTTGCCGCTCCTGGCGGCGTCATCGGCGTCAATACCGGCCTGTTCCTCCACGCCGAGAACGAGGCCGAATTCGCCTCGGTGATCGCCCACGAAATCGCCCACGTCAGCCAGCGCCATTTTGCCCGGGGTGTCGACGAGGCCGAAACGAGCAGAATCCCCAATCTCGCTGCCTTGCTGGCGAGCGTCGTCGTCATGGCGACTTCCGACTCGCAGCACGGCGCAGCCGCGATTACCGCCGCCCAGGGAATGGCGCTGAGCAACCAGCTCCGTTTCAGCCGCAGCAACGAGGCCGAAGCCGACCGCACCGGGCAGAACACGATGTTCAACGCCAACCTCGATCCTGCCGCGATGGCCTCGCTGTTCGAGCGCCTGATGGCATTGAACCGGCTCGGAAGCCGCCCGCCGGAATTCCTGCTTTCGCATCCCGTCACCGAATCCCGGGTCGCTGACGCGCGCAGCCATGCAAGGCGCTATCCGCCCCGGGAATATTCGGACAGCCTCGAATACCGGCTGATGCGGGCGCGGGTGGTGAACCATTATGCCGAGGACAAGGAAGTGCTCGTGGCGGAATACGAACGCCAGCGCGACGAGCAGCGCAGCGAAGTCGAGCAGGACGCCTTTGTCTACGGTCTCGCGGTGGCATACTGGGAGAATGAGCAGTACGCGCTCGCCGAACAGACCCTCGCCGAGCTGCTGGCGAAGGAGCCCAACCGCATCAGCTACCTCGTTACCCAGGCCGAGATCCTCATCGGCCAGAACGAGGAAGGGCGCGCCATCGCCCTGCTGCGCCGCCATCGGGAAATCAACCCTGGCAACCATGCCGTGGCCATGACCTTGGCCGATGCCCTGATTTCGGCGCGAAACTACGACGAGGCAGCGCTGGTGCTCGACGAGCATGGCAAGGTGCGCCCCGACGATCACCACATCTGGTTCCAGCTCGCCGAAGTGCAAGGCCAGGCGGGCAACATCAGCAAGGTACACATGGCCCGCGCCGAATACTTCATCCTGCTCGAGGATTTTAACGCTGCCTGGGAGCAGTTGCGCTACGCCTTGCAGATCAAGCAGGAGGAGGGCGCCTCTCTCGCCGAGCAGGCCCGGCTGCTGCAAAAGGTCAATGAGCTGGAGCAGCTTGTCCGCGAGTCGAACGGCTGAGCGGGCGCTGCCTCGATACTGCGAGCTGGTTGCTCGCAGCGAAATCGAGCATTCGTTGCAGAGGGATCATCGCCTGTTCGGCGAGTTCGCGGGCGACAACGATCTCGTTGCTGCGCTTTTCCAGCGAATCGCGCAATGCCTTGAGCGAGTTGAGACCCATCCACGGGCAGCTCGCGCAACTGCGGCATTCGGCGCCATTGCCCGCAGTCGGCGCGACGATGAATTCCTTGCCCGGAGCTTCGAGCTGCAATTTGTGCAGGATTCCCTGGTCGGTAGCGACGATGAATTTCCGCTTGGGCAGATCCCGCGCGGCGCGGATGATCTGGGTCGTCGAGCCGATGAAATCGGCCATCGCCAGCACGCTGGCTGGCGATTCGGGGTGCGCGAGCACCGCAGCTTCGGGGTGGACCTGGACGAGATCACGCAGGCCCCGGGCCTTGAATTCCTCGTGGACAATGCAGGCGCCGTCCCAAAGCAGCATTTCGGCACCGGTGACTCGCTCGATGTAGGCGCCGAGATGGCGATCAGGCGCCCAAAGCACCTGGCGGCCTTCGGCAGCAAGGTGGTCGACGACGTCGACCGCGATGCTCGAAGTGACGACCCAATCGGCAAGGGCCTTCACCGCAACCGAGGTATTGGCGTAGACCACCGCGACATGATCGGGGTGGGCGGTGCGGAATTTGGCGAATTGCTCGGGAGGGCAAGCGAGGTCGAGAGAGCACGTGGCCTCGAGAGTCGGCATCAGCACGGTCTTGCCGAGGCTGAGAATCTTCGCGGTCTCGCCCATGAAGCGCACTCCCGCGACAACGAGCAGCTCGGCGTCGCAGTCCCTGCCGAAACGCGCCATCTCGAGGCTGTCGCCAACAAAGCCGCCGCATTGCTCGGCCAGATCCTGCACTTCGGCATCGACGTAATAGTGCGCGACCAGGGCGGCATTGTGACGCTCCAGCAATTCCGCGATGGCCTTGCGGTGCTCGGCGCACTGCCGGGCGTCAGGCGCCTCGGGCGACACCACCCGGTCGAGATGCCGACGCACGAGCAGGCTGTCAGCGGTCAGATGCTGTTCGTCGACTGCGGCGCTGGCGAGGTGGGATTCGTGCATGTCGGCCCCAGCAGTGCGAATGGCGAAGGGATGTTGGTGGGCCGTATAGGATTCGAACCTATGACCAAAAGGTTAAAAGCCTTCTGCTCTACCAACTGAGCTAACGACCCGCGAAGGGCGCAATGGTACTACCAAATGAGAAAAACTCAAGCGGCTGTGCTGGTTCCGCTGGGCTGTCGGGCTGTGCTGGCTTGGCTGTTCGCATGGTAGGATTGACGTTCGGCTACAATCGGAGGAGCGGGGAAATGGGGCGCGTCGTGAGGGAAAATCCGTTCACGCCGGGGTTTGGCAGCATGATGCCGCCGCTGATTGCTGGGCGGGATGACGAGAAGAAACGGATACTGGCAGGATTGGGGAACATCCCGAGGGGTGGCCACAATGGGACCGATGTCATGCTGATCGGGCCCAGGGGAACCGGGAAGACCACGTTGCTCAACTGGCTGCGGCAGCACGTCGAGCAGGAAAGGAAAGCGGGAAGCGTATCGTCGCGAGTGCGGATCGAGGGCCCGATATCGACCACTGACGAGCCTGGAGATATCGGCTTGCTGTTCAGGAAGAAGTCGATTTTCTCGAAGTTCAAGGTTGTGGAAATCGGTGCCAGGCACATCAAGGGCAAACTCGCACTGGAGGGGAAAAGGCACGCAGAACTGATCGAGCAGATTGCCAGGCAGACGAGAAAAAGTCCGCTCGCCGTGCTGATCGACGAGGCCCACGAACTGTCGGGCAAGCAGCTCCAGACGTTTTTCCGCATCACCCAGGACTCGAGAAACCGGGGAGCTTCGGTGGTCGTGGCGATGGCCGGAACGCCTCATCTGAGAGAGCGGCTGGGCGATGCCAAGGCGACGTTCGCGGAAAGAGCCAGGCAGATTGACGTGGGCCCGCTGGACAGGAACGCGTCGAGAGCGGCGATCGCCGCGCCGCTGAAGGATTTCGGCGGGGTCGAGATGGCAGAGGAGGCCCTGGACGCAGTGGTGGAACACTCGCAGCAGTACCCGTACTTCCT
>RKSA01000189.1 GCA_007571115.1 Gammaproteobacteria bacterium | reverse complement strand
GCACAACTCGAGAGCCGATCCGACAGGCAAGTCGAGGGCGAGGCCGTTGACCATTCCGAGACGGTCAACACCTACTATGACCTGTCTAGCGAAATCATGCGCTTCGGCTGGAACGAATCACTGCACTTCGCTCCACTGAAGCTCGGGGAATCGCTGGAAGACGCCATCGTTCGCCACCAGCGCGTGATGATCGAGAAACTGCGTCTGCGCGAGGGCATGAGAGTCATCGACGTCGGTTGCGGCTTCGGTGGCCCTATGCGGCGGGTCGCGAGCGAGGCTGGAGTTCGGGTCGTCTGCTTCAACAACAACGAGCATCAGCTCGAACAGGCCAGGTTGCGCAACATCGAAGCCGGGCTCGAGCACATGGCTGAATACGTCAAGGGCAACTTCATGGACATGAGTTCCATCGAAGCCGATTCGCTCGATGCCGGCTATGCCATCGAGTCGACGTGCCATGCCCCCGACAAGCAGCGCGCGTTCGCGCAGATCTTCCGCATCCTCAAGCCTGGCGCGCTGTTCTGGGGTCAGGAAATGTGTCTTACCGACGAATTCGACTGCGGCAGCGAGCGCCATCGCGAAATCAAGCAGGCGCTAATGCGTGAAATCGCGCTAAGTCACATCGCAACCTTCGGGGAGGTCGACCGCGCCCTGGAAAACGTCGGATTCGAGGTCGTCGAAGCAGCGGACCTGAATGTCCAGGATGGCCCGGCCGAACCGTGGTACCGGCCCATGGACGGCAAGGGCGGCGTATTGCTGAAGCCATTCCGCGAGACCGCTCCGGGGCGCAGGATGCTCGCTTCCGGCCTCAAGCTTGCCGAGGCCGTGAGGCTCTTGCCGAAAGGCTCGGCGGCGGTGACAAGGCTCATGGAACGAGGCGCCGATGCCTACCTCGCCGGCGGCAAGTCGGGAATTTTCACGCCACTGTACTGCTTCCTGGCCCGCAAGCCCTCCTGATGGCACGGGCGGCATCGCGCCACTGAACTTGCGGAACCCATGCGGCAAGCGTATTTTGTCGCGCAAGTTGCAGAGCGTCCTGATGAGCCAAATGATCGATTCCGCGAATGAAACCCGGCGGCGGCAATACCTGGCGCTGATGGGAATACAGCCCTGGTATGCCAAGGTTGCGTTCGCAAACGCCAAGCCTTCGCCTCGCTATCAGATGCTGCCCGGGATGCAGCGCGATGCGCCGGAGTCCGAGGCGCTGGCTGCGCCAGTGACGGGAGCGGAGCCCGTCGCTTCTAAGCTTGACGCTTCCCGGACGCACTCTCCGGCGCGAGAACGGCGCCGCGCGCTTCGGCCAGGCCGTTCCGCAGCGCAGCCGCCTAGCCCGGTTCGCCAGCCGCTGCACTATCGATGCATCGATCCATCGCTGGCGGTGCTCGCGCAAGATACCTGGGCCGGTGACGCTGGCAATGCCGCCGCGAGCTGCGAGTTGTTGCGCAATATCCTCAAGGCCCTGGGCAAGACCTTCGATGGCGAGCCGGGAGTCAAGACGGAATTTCCCGCCGCACCCGCGACCGGGAACGATGTCGGCGGAAGTGATTCGCTGGAGAATTTGTGCCATCGAGACAAATGCTCGAACCTGCTGATTTTCGCGCATAATGGCAATGAACTGTTCCCCGGCATCACGCCCTCGACGACCGATTTTCCTCGCCAGTTCGGCGGCACTGAAGTGCGCGTGACCGTGACCCACGGCCTGCGCGAGATGCTCGCTTTTCCCGAACTGAAAAGACACTGCTGGCAAACCTTGCAGCCGCTGCGGCGGCGGATCGAGCGGTGATTGGCTCGACGGGCAGCCGAATCCGCAGGTGAGCAAGTTTCCGCTTGCAGCGCTGCCGGACTGTGTTCGAACGCGCCGATGCCTGCCGCCTTGCGAGTCAGTCTGCTGCGCCGGGTTCGGGCCGCATTCAGCCGCGTCGCCCCCTGAACAGGCGCTTGAGCGCCGCAGCTAGCAATTTGCCCAGCGCCACCGCACAAAGCGCCGCCAATGCCAGCCCCGCGAGCATCACCAAGATCGCCAGCGACAGGCGCAACAGCTCTGCCATCGGGATGTTCTGCCACATTGCCAGGCCCCATAGGCTCGCGGCACCGATGGCAATGCCCGCCAGGGTCGCGGAGGTTTTCCTGCTGATCTTGAGCAGCGAAAAAATCATCGCAGAAATTCTCGCAACTTGCCGATCAGGATGTTGTTTTCGGTTTCGTTGCCAACCGTGATCCGCAAGCGGTTCTCGAGCCTCGGCTCGGCAAAATGGCGCACCAGAATGCCACATTCCCTGAGCTTCTGCTGAAGCAGGGAGGCGCCGATGGCCGCCGGAATTTCCGCGAGCAGGAAGTTGGTCTCGCTGGGCATGGTCTCGATTCCCAGAATCGCGAGCTCCTTCCGCAGCCACTTCCGCGAGCGCCGGACTCGCTGCCAGGTCAAGGAGGCTTCATCGCGAGATTCCAGCGCAGCCTTCGCGAGCGCCTGGGAGATATGGTCGGTGTTGTAACTGTCCCGGGTCTTGCTGGCCATGGGGTGGATCAGCTCGGTCGGCCCAATTCCATAGCCAAAGCGCAGGCCGGCCAGCGAATAGCCCTTGCTCAAGGTGCGCAGGATCACGACATTGGCGAATTCCCTCGTCAAGGGAATCGAATCGTGGCCGAGCGCGGGCTCGACGAAATCGACATAGGCTTCGTCGAGCACGAGGATTCCTGCGAAATCCCGCGCGAGTTCGCGTAACTCGGTCACTGGCAACAGCCTGCCCGTCGGCGCGTGGGGATTGACCAGCATCAGCATCTTGGCGGCTTGCTCGCGGAGCAGTTCCGGCAGGCCTGCTGGCATGGTCCAGTCGTCGTTCAGGGGGATTTCCAGCAGCTTGCAGTCGGCAACTCTCGCGAGCACGGGGTAGAGCGAATAGCTCGGCCGCATGATCGCCAGGGTTTCGCCTGGCCCGACAAAGGTCGTCAGCAACAGCCGCAGGAGCTCGTCGCCGCCATTGACCGGAACGATGCAATCCGGCGCGACTCCATGGACCAGCCCGGCGACCACGCGGAAGTCCTCGGCCAACGGCGAAGGGTAGTGGCGCAGCTCGGCGATCTCGATGGTGCGCAGCGCTTCGGCGACCGCCGCTGGTGGCGGATACGGATTCTCGTTGGTGTTCAGCTTGATCGTCTCCGGCGAAGCGGGCTGTTCGCCGGGAACATAGCCTCGCAGCCGCGCGATATTGGCTCTTTCGAATGGCATGGCGTGAATCTCTGTCTGGCTTCGTCTGGTCGGCTTTTTCGGTTCGGCGCGCTTGAACGAACGGTATTTTATTTCAGGAAAATCCAGTAAAAACAGTAGGCAACATTAGCTGTTTGCTAGTGGATCCATGCGAGGCCGGAAATTTATGCACAAATCGCCCCAACCGCTACATCGCTTCAACATCGACGGTTTCATGTTTTTTCCCGATTGGTCAATTATCTTCAACCCCTTGATTTGCTTATGTTTTCACGATTGAGCAAATTTAGCGCAATATTGCCGGAACGCGCATCGTTACAGCACTTTCGGCGTATCGCCCCGACTTATCCACCGAGTTATCCACAGATTCTGTGGATTGCCCAAATCGCCGCACAAGTCGAAAACCGGCTACTGGTACCAGCATCGCCATGGTAGCAGGAATTCGGGCGCTGGCTGGTTTTTGTGCCATCTTGACGGCTCTCGGTCAAGGAATTGTTCTGCCTGCACCCCGAGTTCTCCCTTCCCGGCGAGCGCTCCGAATCGATGCTTCTGCACTAGCTTGCGAGTTGCTGCACAGTATGCAATTGCCCATGGAATCCTCGCGAGACCGAATCAACCGGCGCCGGGTGCTCGCCATCGTTTCCCATCCCGACGCAGACAAGACCACGATCACCGAGAAGCTGCTGCTCGGCGGTCGTATCCGGGCCGTCGGCGCGATCAAGGGCCACAAGTCCGGGAGGCTGGTGACTTCGGACTGGATGCGCATGGAACAGGAGCGCGGCATCTCGGTGACTTCGTCGGTGATGCAGTTTTCCCCTGGTGCGACCGCGTGGTCAACTTGCTCGACACCCCCGGCCACGAGGATTTCTCCGAAGACACCTGTCGCAGTGCTGACTGCGGTCGATTCGGCACTGATGGTCGTCGACGGCATCAAGAAGCCAAGCGTACCCCTGGGAGTTAGTATCGAGCATTTTACCGGTGGGGAAAAACTTCTCAAGTTGCCGCTACAACACCCCGCCATCTTCTGGGATTCGTTGATAAATCGAGCTGGTTGGTATTCCTATCAGCAACAAAGGGCAGGGATTGCCAACGCCTCGGTCGATGCGCTCCAGAAGCTTGTTCCAATGAGTTGTTGCAGTTCCGAATTTATCGTTGACGAACACTTTCGCCCAACGAGAGGCAAAGTTGCCGGTTGATTTTTCAATCATCCTTCGCTGTCGAGGAGTCGGGTGGAGATCGAAAATATCGAGATCTTTCAAACTTCTTATGCCGTGGTTGAATGCACATTGGGCAAGAATTTGCTGGAGGTTTTCTTGCAAGGATTTGCCCCGAGTAATAATCATGCCCACGCTGATGACGCCTTCAACATGCAGCCTATGGAAATTTTCCAAGTCGCGATCATAAAAAGGATCCTTATTGTTCCACTCGATTTCCAGAGCAATAGTCCCCTTGCCGCTTTTCCGAACATGATCGATTTCATGAGTGGTTGATGATTTCTCTTGTCCGTCTATGACCTTGCTTATGATAATATTCCGTTTCTTCCACTTCGAGCTGGACAGCGCTTTTCTCAAGCGCTGCGTAAAT